>JALHNR010000019.1:7544-21802 GCA_022843525.1 Methylocystis sp.
TCAGCCACCTTCTAAAGGCGGCCACGCTGTCATCGTCTAGCGATCTCAGTCGGCTGGTTTTTCAGCGCGCTCGGCGGTTGCTGGGACCGATGTCGTGAGACACATCGTTGGACGAAGCTTTTCGATGGTTACGATCGCCTTTTGCGAGGCCAGCATTTTCTCGTTGAGCTCGAAAATCTGCTGTCTTGTGGCGGCGACATCCTTCAAGTCAGCCTCAAGCGTGTCGTTCATCGACTTCAATATGTCCGCCGAGTGGGGCATATCGCCCAGATTCACCTGTTTCAGGTTTTGCTCGATTTTCATGGCGCAGCTGATGCGTCGGTCGTATTCGGTCTTCAAGTCCTTAAATCGAGCTGCGAAAGTGCCCGCCTTTGTCAAATCCGTCGAAAGCGCGTCGGGCCGGATGCGACAAATAGCATCGACGCTGCCGACTCCGGGATATTTAGCCTCGACGATGTGTCCGTACTCGCTGTTGAGCTTTTTGGCTTCATCCAAGAGCGTATTAAGGCTACACACGAATTGGTCGCGCCCGCGATAGCAGCTGTCCAATCTGATCGCGCCCTTGGCGCCTGGCAACGTTAAGCTCGCCGTTCCATTCGAATCTTTTTCGCAGGCGGCCAGCGCCGCCGCTAGGGCCCCGCTGTTGCTCGTGGATGAAGCGTCTTCGGGCGTGTCTTCCTTGGCGTTCTCCTCGGAGGATGGGCGGCGAAGACCGCGATGGCGAGAAGGCTCGCGGCGCGCGATCTGTTGCGGCTCATAATATCCCGCTTCCAAAGCAAAAGCGGCGCTCGGCCCGCGTTCGGCGGACGGGGCGATCAGCACAAGGAGAGCGGTTCCCGCCACGAGCTGCGCCGCCTCAAGAGTTTTTCTGTTCAGAATGGCCATCATCGGGCCCTCTCGGATTTTCCATGCCCGACGAACGCAGGCTCAATACTGCAAACATCGTCTTGCTCCAGCAAATGGCAACTCATGTCGCTTGCACGAACCGATTGATGTTGCCGTAAAAGGATGTGCTTGCTGTCCCACCACCGCATCCAAAAACAGTTGTTGCCGCCATGTCCGGGTGGACGAAAGCGCGCAGGGGCGCGTTGAAAATAGCCCGAGGGCGGCTCCCTTCGCTTGGGACGGGCGCGACGCCACGACGCCGGGCAGGCGCTCGCCTTCGAAAAATTGAAGTTTTGGAAGCGGCTCTGCTGTCCGCCGGAAGCCGAAGCCGGGCGCCAAGCCTGCGCATCAGGACCAAGCCCTTCGGATGCGCAGGCCAGAGCCTAGGGCGGGGACGCCATTCGCGTCAGCCCGCCCCTAACCGGCGAGGCGGATTTCCTGCGTCGAACTGGCGGAGCTAGGAGCCCCGCCGCCCGATTCAAAAGTGATGGTGATGATGATGGTGAAGATTATGATGATGGTGGTGATGATGATGGACGACACCAGCCGATCTCGCCATCGCGGGAGCCGGTGAAGGCGTGACAGGCATAGCCGTAGTCTTTCCCGTCACGTTGTTGAGCACGTTCGTAACTGCCAATCCCGCCTCGGCCCCGACGCGATTCACTCCAGAGGCAAGCTCTGAAATAGGATTTTGGGCTCTCGCTGCTTGAGCAGTCAGAGCAAAGCCGACCATCAGGCCAAACACCAACGCAGCATTCTTGAAGCACGCCATGCGAACCTCCCTGTTTCTCTCTGCAAAGGGGTCTCATCAATAGTTGGCGGCCGCGGCCGAGCCAATGCCTTTGCGCCGGCGACGACCGGTATTTTGCCCCCGGCGTCGCTTCGCCGAGGATCCGCCGGCGCGCGGATCAGGGAAGCGGAAGCACGGCGACGCATGAGAGAGGTGAGAATCTCCTAGCTTCTCACGCTAGCTCACGCTTCCTCCGAACGTGATGGCACAAGCTGACAGGGGACCGAAATGACCCGCCGGACGCACTCGCCCTCGCGATGAATTTTTCCGCTGGCGGGGACAGGCGCCTCCGCGGAAGGAGCCTTGTTTCCGTCATCGCTCGACCAGGCCTCGATCAGCTTCTCTCCGTCGTAAAGTTCAACCCGGTGATCGTCAGTGGAATTTTTATAGCGCGCCACAACGCCGCCGAAATTGCTGAGCGCCCGGCTGGCGTCGCGATCGCGTAGCGTTCCGAGTTGCTTCGCGCCCTTCCAGATGACGATGTTGAAACGTGGTTCGCTCAATCGATTGGCATTCATTTTTGCAGCCCCGATTTCGAATCGCCTGTGTTCATGCTTGCATAATTCGCGCAGCTTAAATTCACTCGATCGAGTTCAAAAACCCCTCCGATTCCGCGGTATCGTCCGTACTCGGCGGACCCCTGGGCGCGCAGGCGCGCGGTGATCGAGGGTCTGAACGCTGATGTGGTGACGCTGGCGCTCGCCGCTTGTGCGGTAATCTGCCGGGAAGGTCGGAACATATGTCAGAGACGAGGGCCGCCGGAATGACCGCGTCGGCCTGCAGCACATAGCGGGAGGCGGGGCTCTGGAGCCGATCGGAGTTCCCAGTTCGACGGTCGGCCGCCGCATTTACGCACGGCGTTCGCAGTTTCGTTCCGAGATGGCTCCCCGAGTAGGACTCGAACCTACGACCTAGCGATTAACAGTCGCGTGCTCTACCAGCTGAGCTATCGGGGAATGCGGTCCCGCGTATACAAGGCGGGCGGCGATTTGCCAAGCCCGCCTCGGCGACTCCGTCGTGCATAAGTGTCGGCGTCGTTCGGGCGGCTTTGGGTCGCCGTGACGGATGTGGTCAAACCGGGCTCAGCGCGTCGGCCGGCGCAAAGGCCGCGAGCGCCGCCGCGACGTCGTCGGGCGAGGGCAGCCCCGCCTCATTGCCGAGATGCTGGATTTTATGCGCCGACGCCGCGCGGGCGAATTCAAAGTGCTCCCGCCAGGGGGAGTCCGGCCGCTCGAGATAGGAGGCGCAATAGGCGCCGTGAAAGACGTCGCCGGCGCCGGACGTGTCGACAATGAGCTCGTGCGGCACGGCGAGCGAGGCCATCTGCGAAATCTCGCCGTCCTCGTCGTACCACAACATGCCCTTTTCGCCCGTCGTCACCCCGCCGATCCGGCAGCCCTTGGATTTGAGCCAGCCAAGCATGTCGAGTTCCGACAAGGACATTTGCTCGCAGAGCTTTTCGGCCACCACCGCGACGTCGACGTAACCGGTCAGCTCCTCGATGCAGGGCCGCAGCGCGCCGCCGTCAAGCGAGACGAGAGCGCCGCGCGCCCGAACCCCCTTCGCGTAATGGAGCGCGGCGTCGGCCATATGCCCATCGATATGGAGAAGTCGCGTTTCCGAAATGTCGAGGCGCGGAACGCCCTGCAGATAAGTGTCGTCGCGCGCGCGCAGGATCGCCCGCTTGCCGTCATTGGGCCAGACGAACGACAGCGACGAGCGCGCCACCCGTCGCGGATGGACATCGAGCCCGTAAGTATGGGCCATGTCCATGAACATGTGGCCGAGCCAGTCGGGCGCGAGCGTGGTCAAGAGATCGACGGGATGGCCGAGCTTGGCGCAGGCGAAGCCGGCCGTGACGGCGTTGCCGCCGAAACTCACCGCATAGTCGCGCGCTAACGCCTTTTGGTCGCCCGATGGCATGCGCTCGGCGCGCATGGTGACGTCGATATAGGCATGGCCAATGAAGAGAGCGTCCAAGGCTGAGACTCCCAAGATGGCGCCGAGCGGTCGCCGCAAAATGATCCCGCAGCAGCGTGACGCACGCTTGCAACACGGCTGTGGCGTCAGACTGAAAAGCTGGTGCCGCAGCCGCAGGAGGAGACGGCGTTGGGATTAACGACACGGAAGGACTGCCCCATCAGATCGTCGACGAAGTCGATCTTCGCGCCTGCTAGAAAGCCAATGGACGCGGGGTCGATCGCGACCCGGGCGCCGGCGTGCTCAAGGAGCGCGTCCTCCGCGCCCGGGGCCGAATCCACCGCGAAATGATATTGGAAGCCGGAGCAGCCGCCGCCCTCTACTGAAACGCGAAACACCGCGCCGGGCGACTCATTGGCGAGAATCGCGTGAATGCGCCGCGCCGCTTGATCGGTGAGCGCGATATCGCTTGCCGCCGTCGTCATCCGTTTCTCCGTCACTTGCCTGCGCGGGCCGTCGCGAGTTACTGCGGGCGGACGCCCGATCGAAAGAAACTCGCCCGAAATTCGAATTTTCGCATATCCCATTCTACGGCGGCCCGGCCGTTTGCGGGATATGCTCTCTGCTGCAAGATAGGTCCAAACCTGAGGCGTTTCAATGAAAGGCGCGCATGCCGCGGTTCGCGGCCCTCTTGCGGCATACGCCAGCGACGCCGCGCGCTCGCGCGGCCGGCTCTATGCAGAGGCGCCCTCGCCGACGCGGAGCGAATTCCAGCGCGATCGCGACCGAATCATCCACTGCACCGCCTTTCGCCGCCTCGCGCATAAGACGCAGGTCTTCGTGCCGCTCGACGGCGATCATTTTCGCACCCGCCTCACCCATACGATCGAGGTCGGGCAGATCGCCCGCGCGCTCGCCCGCGCCCTGCGCTGCGACGAGGATCTCGCGGAGGCCGTCGCGCTCGCCCATGACCTCGGCCATACGCCCTTCGGCCACGCTGGCGAGGGCGCGCTCGAGGCCTGCATGGCGCCCTTTGGCGGGTTTGATCACAACGCTCAGGCGCTGCGCGTCGTGACGCTGCTCGAGCGCCGTTACGCGCGCTACGACGGTCTCGATCTGACCTGGGAGACGCTGGAAGGCATCGTCAAGCACAATGGGCCGCTGCTGCCCGGCGCACGCGATGAGCATCCCTTCCCTCATCTTGAGGAGCCCGCGGCTGGCGCAACGTCTTCTCGTCCGCTGTCGCGCTATATCGCGGCGTTCGACGCTACGTTTGCGCTCGATCTCTCGACCTTCGCCAGCGTCGAGGCGCAGGCCGCGGCGCAGGCCGACGATATCGCCTATATCGGCCATGACATCGACGACGGCCTGCGCGCCGAATTGTTTTCGCTCGACGACATTGCGCGAACGCCCTTCATTGCGGGGGTGCTCGCCCATGTCCGCGACGAACATCCGGGCCTCGAAAGGGGACGCGTCATCCACGAACTCGTGCGCCGGGTCATCACCGCCTTCGTCGAGGATTCGATCGGCGAATCGCAGCGTCGGATCGCGCGGGTCGCGCCAGCGAGCGCCGACGATGTGCGGGGCGCGGGCGAAACCCTCGTCGGCCTTTCGTCGCCGATGATCGAAGCCGAGCGCGACATCAAGGCTTTCCTCTTCGCCAACATGTATCGGCACGAGAAAGTCTTGGGCGTCTGGGAGCGGGCGCGCGACGCGATTTCTCGGCTGTTTCCGGCCTTTTTCGAAAGGCCCGAGCTGATGCCGGCGGAATGGGCGGCGCAGGCCGTAGCCCTGGAGGACGCCGACCGCGCGGTTGTGGTCGCGGACTATATCGCCGGCATGACCGACCGCTACGCGCTGAACGAAGTGAAGCGGGTGTTTGGGGGCTAAATGGCCGGTCAATCGTAATGGCCTGTCGCCAGTCGACCTCTGCGGACGGGGTGATTTCCCCGGGCCAAGCTGTTAAACGGGCGGCCGACCTTAATCGCCCGGACCTCCATGAACATTTTCGACGACTTTCACGCTCGCATCGCCGCCATTCTCGATCGCATCGCGGCCGACGGCCGGCTGCCCAGTCTTGATCACGCGCGCTTTGTCGTCGAGCCGCCAAAAGACGCGACTCTGGGCGATCTCGCGTCGAACGCCGCCATGGTCTTCGCCAAGGAGGCGAAGCCGCATTTCGCCTCGCCGCGCGAATTGGCGATCGAAATCGGCTACGCCCTTGCGCAATCGCCGGACGTCGCCGCGACCGAGGTCGCGGGGCCGGGCTTCATCAATATCCGGCTGAAGCCCGATATGTTCACGCAGGTTCTACGCGCTGTGTTGCGCGATCCGCAGAATTTCGGCCGCGTCGCCAAGAGCCGGTCAAGCGCTCTGCAGGGCAAGGTGAATGTCGAATATGTCTCGGCCAATCCGACGGGGCCGATGCATGTCGGCCACGGCCGGGGCGCCGTCTTCGGCGACGCGCTCGCCAATCTCCTGGCCTTTTCGGGCTGCGGGGTGACGCGCGAATATTACATCAATGACGCCGGAGCCCAGGTCGACGTCCTGGCGCGCTCCGTTTATCTGCGCTACCGCGAGGCGCTGGGCGAGGCGATCACGATCCCCGAGGGGCTCTATCCGGGCGATTATCTGAAACCCGTCGGCGAGGCGCTCGCCAAAGCGCATGGCAAGGCGCTCGCCGGCGCGGCGGAGAGCCAGTGGCTGCCAATCGTTCGCGCCGCCGCCATCGACGCGATGATGGAGTTGATCCGCGGCGATCTCGCCGCCTTGAACATCACGCATGAGACGTTCTTCTCCGAACGGTCCTTGCATGCAAAAAAGGACGGCGTTTCGACGATCGACGCCGCCATCGACTGGCTGCGGGCGAAAGGCCTCGTCTACGAGGGCCGCTTACCCCCGCCAAAAGGGCAATTGCCCGACGACTGGGAGGATCGCGAGCAGACGCTGTTCAGATCGACGCTCTTTGGCGACGACGTCGACCGCGCCTTGAAGAAATCCGACGGTTCGCCGACCTATTTCGCGGCCGATATCGCCTATCACAAGGACAAGATCGATCGAGGATTCGACACGCTTGTCGACGTCTGGGGCGCCGATCACGGCGGCTATGTCAAACGCATGACGGCTGCCGTCGCCGCGCTCTCGGACAAGCGGGTGACGCTCGACGTCAAGCTTTGCCAACTCGTCAAGCTGATGCGCGCCGGCGAACCGGTCAAAATGTCGAAGCGGGCCGGGGACTTCGTCACTTTGCGAGAGGTCGTCGATGAGGTCGGCGTCGACGCCGTGCGATTCATGATGCTCTATCGCAAGAATGACGCGCCGCTCGATTTCGACCTTGCCAAGGTCATCGAGCAATCGAAGGACAACCCGGTCTTTTACGTCCAGTACGCCCATGCGCGGGGCAAGTCGGCGCTGCGCCAGGCGCTCGCCGCATTTCCCGATCTTGACCTTTCGGCCGAAAGCCTGGCCGAGGCGGATCTGGCGCTTTTGGCGGACGAGGGCGAACTTGCTTTGGCCAAGATGATCGCTCAGTATCCGCGGGTTATTGAGGCGGCGGCCGCGGCGCATGAGCCGCACCGGGTGGCCTTTTATCTGCACGAACTGTCGAGCGTGTTCCATTCGCATTGGAATCGCGGCAAAGATCAGCCGCAATTACGCTTTGTTAAGGCTGAAGAGAGAGAGTTAACCATCGCTCGGGTTGCGTTGGTTAGCTCTTTAACGATCGTCCTGGGGTCAGGCTTGAGGCTGCTCGGCGTGAGCGCCCCCGACGAGATGCGCTAATCGACGCATTGAGCGGCCACGGCCAGGCGTAGGACGCGCTTAACAATTTTGCTTCGCGCCCCCCAGGAATCAACGAGCGAGGTGCATCATGCGCGAGACATCGGTTAGAGGCCCGGCGATCGATCTCGGCGAATTCGAGCGGCGGCTGCGTGGGCCCGAACGCGCCCCGCAAGTCGAAGATCCGCTCAGCGAACTCGCGAGGCTGGTCCAGGGACAGGACCACGTCGCCGCTGATCCCTACAGCCAAATTCTCGCGGAGGCGCGCGACGCTCGCGTTCAAGCCGCCGAACTGCGCGGTTCCTATGACGCCGCACCGCCAGTGGCGGCTGAGCCGCCCTATTATCCAGAGCCGTCGATGGAGCAGCCTCTGGAGCCCGCCTATCCGGTGGATCCTGACTATCGCGATTTGCCGCCGGGCTATAGCCCGCAGCAAGGGGCCGGATACGATTCCGCCTATCATGAAGCCGAGGCCGGCTGGAGCGATGATTCGCAATATCTCGATTACGGCCAGAGCGAAGAAGACTATGAGGATCCCCAAGGCGGATGGCGCTCCTGGTTCCGGCCGTGGCACGCCGTCGTCGCGATTTCGCTTGTCGCCGTTCTGAGCATCGGCTTCGCTTTCTGGCATCGGAGCGGCTCCAATGCCTCACGCGAAATTGCGACCATCGTCGCGCCGGAAGGACCCGTGAAAGTAAAGCCAAGCGCCGAGGCTGAAACTAGCACGCCTGACGCCAGCGCCGCTGTCGTTCTGGACCGCAGGGAGCAGGCTCCGGTTCAGAAGCTTGTCACCAATCAGGAACAGGCGGTGGATCCTTCAGTCACGCCGAGTGCGGCGCTGCTCGGCGACGGACCCGTCAACTTGCCGCATGAGCCTCCGGCCGCCGCCACAGCCGCGCCAAAGAGAGTCAAGACCGTCACCGTGCGGCCGGACGGCAGCCGGGTGGAAGATGGCGCTCTGCCGCCCGCCGTCGCCATGGCGAGCCGGCCCGGCGCCGACACGGCGGCGGCTACAGCCGTGGCCGGCGCCATCGGCGCGGCGACCGCGACGCCGCCGACGCAGGCGAAGCCAACGGCGACGCCCCCGCGAATCGCCAAGCCGAAACCTGTGGCGCCGAAAGTGGCCGCGGTGGAAGAGACTTCGCCGGATGCGGATTCCGGTCAGTCGGCGCCTCCGAGCAAAGGCGGGTTCGCCGTGCAGTTCGGCGCGACAGACAGCGAGGCCGACGCCCGTGAACTGCTGAAGACCGTCGTCAGCAAATATCGCTCGCAGCTTGGCGGCCTGAAGCCGACCTTCAAAATGGCGACCGTGAATGACAAGACCGTCTATCGCGTGCGCGTCGGGGCGGTCAGCAAGGAGTCCGCGAACGCGATCTGCAGCAAGGTGAAAGCGTCCGGCGGCTCCTGCTTCGTCGCGGGCAACTGACGGGACGACATGCGCGCCTTCATCTGTGGATTAAAGGGCTTCACGCTCGAAGCCGACGAGCGCGCGTTCCTGCGCGACGCGGCGCCGTGGGGCGTGATCCTCTTTCGCCGCAATGTCGACGCGCCCGAGCAGATCGCGCGGCTCACCGCAGAAATTCGGGACGCTCTCGGCCGCCATGCGCCTATTCTGGTCGATCAGGAGGGCGGCCGCGTGCAGCGTCTGGGCCCGCCCCACTGGCGCGCCTATCCCGCCGCCGCGCGCTTTGAGCTGGCGGCCGCCAATGCCGCGCAAGCCGAGCGACTCGCTTGGCTCGGCGCGCGGCTCATCGCCCATGACCTGCGATCCGTCGGCGTCGACGTCGACTGCCTGCCGGTGCTCGATGCGCCGGCGGAGGATTCCCACAGCATCATCGGCGATCGCGCCTATAGCCGCGATCCGGCGCGCGTCGCCGCAATCGGCCGCGCCGCCGCCGAAGGCTTGATGGCGGGCGGCGTCGCGCCGGTGATGAAGCACATTCCCGGCCACGGGCGCGCCCGCGCCGACAGCCATTTGGAGCTGCCGGTGGTCAATGCGTGCCGCAAGGACCTGGAGCTTACTGATTTTGCGCCCTTCAGAGCCAACGCCGATCTGCCGATGGCGATGAGCGCCCATGTCGTCTACACGGCGATCGATCCGACCTCGCCTGGCACGCTCTCGAAGGCGGTGATCGGCGACATTGTGCGTGGCCATATTGGCTTTGACGGTCTCCTCATGACCGACGATCTTTCGATGAAGGCGCTTTCGGGGAGCTTTCGCCAGCGCGCCGAGAACGCGATCGGCGCCGGATGCGATGTCGTGCTGCACTGCAACGGCGATCTTGCGGAAGCGTGGCCGGTCGCCGAAGGCGCGCCGCCGCTGGAAGGCGCGGCGCTCGCGCGGGCCGAAAAAGCGCTCGAATGCGTGCGGCGGCCCGTCGAAACCTTTGACGTAGCGGAGGCGACGCGCGAGTTCGACGCGGCGATGCGGGCTGTGGCGTGAACCCTTGCGCGCAGGCGCATCCGAGCCTCGCTGTGACAGCATGAAAAATATCACAGTTTCACTCGACGTGAGCTGTATCGCCGGGCGCGGATCAGAGCGGCGCAGGAGGATACTTCGGTGTCCGCGGTGGTTCGCCGTTTCCTGATTGAATTCGCTTCGGAAGGCACGGAGTTCGACCGGCTGAAACGCCAGGAGCACGAACTCCGCGCCCAAATCCAGGAATTTCGCGCTTCGGATCGGCTCTCGCGCGAGAGTGTTCATGAGAGGCCGATCTGGCAACCAAAGAGCTGACCGGCTTTCTGGACACCAATATTCTCCTCTACTCAATCAGCCGTGATCCGTCTGAGGCGGAAAAACGCCAGCGGTCGATCGTACTGCTGGACCAGGATGACTGGAGCCTGTCGACGCAGGTTTTGCAGGAGTTCTATGTGCAGGCGACGCGAGCATCGCGGCCGGACGCCTTACCGCACGACATCGCCGCTGGTCTCGTGCGCGCGTGGCAGAGGTTTCAGGTTCAGGACGTCACGCTGGCGATCGTCAACGCCGCGCTGGACATCAAATCGCGCTATGGATTTTCTTGTTGGGACGCCACAATCGTCGCCGCTGCGCAGGCGCAGGGGTGCTCGCGACTTTATTCCGAAGACCTCTCTCACGGGCAGGTCATCGACAATTTGCAGATTATCGACCCCTTTCGATAGCGGTTCTCTCCTGTGGACCGGCGCTCCCAAAGCACAGGCGGCGCTTGCGATAGCGGGCCATCGGGGCCAATCTCGGGCTGAAGCCGTCGGCGACGCCGATTCGCAAACGGAAACAGGCGCAAAGCGGGAATGGCCCAGGAACTGAGCTTCGAGCTGGACGAGCCGCGCGGCGACGCCGAAGAGGCCTTTCTCGTCGACGTCGACGGGTTCGAAGGGCCGCTGGATTTGCTGCTCGAGCTTGCGCGCCGGCAGAAGGTCGACCTCGCCCGCATCTCGATTCTCGCGCTCGCCGAGCAATATCTCGCCTTCATAGAGGCGGCGCGCCGCGTGCGCCTTGAGCTCGCCGCCGACTATCTCGTCATGGCGGCCTGGCTCGCCTTTTTGAAGTCGCGGCTGCTGCTGCCTGAGCCGCCAAAGGGAGACGAACCCTCCGCCTCCGATCTCGCCGCCGCGCTGGCGGATCGCCTGCGCAGGCTGGAGCTCATTCGGCGCGCCGCCGACAGGCTCACCGAGCGGGCGCGGCTGGGGCGCGACATGTTTCTACGCGGCGGCCCGGAAGGCGTTGAGACGATCTCGCATCCTAAATTTCAGGCAAGCCTCTACGATCTTCTCTCGGCTTACGCCCGGCAACGGCAGAAGACGGCGACGTCGCGGGTGGTGATGCGGCAGCGCGCAGTCTGGTCTCTGGCCGAGGCGCGCGAAGCCCTTGAACGGCTCGTCGGCGTCGCGACGGAATGGACCGTGCTCGACGATTTTTTGCTGCATTACTGTGTGGACATGCAGACGGCGCGAACGGTGCGCGCCTCGGCCTTCACCGCTTCGCTCGAGATGGTGCGGGAGGGGCGATTCGACATCCGTCAGGATCGGCACTTCGCGCCGCTTTGGGTGCGGCGGCGGGCGCCTGAGGAAGCGGAAGAGACTGCGGGCGCGTCTTAGCCCCGGAACTATAGGAGACATCCGGTGGCGCAGGCTGCGGAGAAGATCGAACTTTTTGACGTGAACAGCGACGACGAGCTTGCGCGTCACGAGGCTCGGCTGCGCGAAGCGGAGCGGATCATCGAGGCGCTGCTTTTCGCCTCCGCCGAGCCGCTCGATGAAGCCGAAATGGCGCGCCGTATCGAAGAGGGCGACGATCTCGAGCGCGTCCTTGAGCGGCTGCGCGCCCATTATGCGGGCCGCGGCGTCAATCTCACCCGCGTCGGCAAGAAGTGGTTTTTCCGCACCGCCGCCGACCTCAACTGGATTCTCGCGCGCGAGCAGGTCGAGGAGAAGAAGCTCTCCCGCGCGGCGCTCGAGACGCTGGCGATCATCGCCTATCACCAGCCGACGACCCGCGCCGAGATCGAAGAGATTCGCGGCGTCGCCATTTCCAAGGGCACGCTCGACGTGCTGCTCGACACCGGCTGGATCAGGCTGCGCGGGCGCCGCAAAGCGCCAGGTAGGCCGATCACCTATGGCACGACCGACGCCTTCCTGATGCATTTCGGGCTTGAGCAGATCGGCGATCTGCCGGGTCTCGACGAACTCAAGGGCGCGGGGCTGTTCGACGGCCGGCTGCCGAAGGGCTTCGGCGTGCCGCAGCCTTCGGACGACGCCGCGTTGCGCGAGGATGAAGAGCCGCTTGAAGACGACGCGCCGGAGCTGCTCGAAATGGAGTTCCCGGACGAGCCCGAGGCGCTAGAGCCGCCTGAGGCCGCCGACGACGAGGAGCTTTGACCGCGCCGAGCGGCTCGGTCAAGCGACACGAATTTCCACGTCCCTTACAGGATGTCCGCGGCGTGCATCTGCGCGCCGGCGTCCTTGTTTTTAAGGCGAGGGGCGCATAGTTTCCGGGCAAACGCCGGTCGACCCGGTTTTCTCTTTAGGAAGGATGCGCGCCATGGGCGGTCTGTCGATCTGGCACTGGATCATTGTCGGCGCGGTCGTCTTTATTCTCTTCGGCGGCAAGTTCAAGATTTCCGACGTGATGGGCGACGTGGCAAAGGGCATCAAGGCCTTTAAGAAGGGCATGTCCGAAGACGATGTCGCGGCCGATGACGCAAAAAAGCCGCTCGAAGGCCAGGCCAGCGAGCGCCGCGCCCTGGAGAGCGACAAGGCGGACAACAAGAAGGTCTAGAGTCGACGCCCCCTCCTTGAGGGGAGGGTCGCGCTGAAGGCGGGGGTGGGTAAGAGCTCCCCTGGAACCTCGCCATCGTCACTCCATCCCGAAGCGCTTCGCGCTTCAACCCTTCCCGCAAGGGAGGGAGCAAGGCGCCCGAGCAACACGCATGTTCGATCTCGAACCCGGCAAGCTCATCGTCATCGCCATCGTCGCCCTTATTGCGATTCCCTCGAAGGATTTGCCGCGGGTTTTGCGTTCGCTAGGGCAGTTTTCCGGAAAAATGCGCCGCATGGCCGCGGAATTTCAGGGACAATTCATGGAGGCGATGCGCGAGGCGGAGCTCGATGATTTGCGTAAGGAGGTCGGCGAGATGCGAGACGCCGTAAAAGAGAGCGTGAAGCTCGACGGCGCTTTCGATCCGATGGCCGAAGCGCGCAAGCAGATCACCGGGGCAATCACAGGCGACGCAGAGCGGTCGCCCGCGCAACCGCCTCATCCAGAGAAGCCGCCCGCAAGTGTCGATCTCGGGCAGGCCCAAGATCGAGGCGTCTCGAAGGATGAGGACGCGCCAACCGCATCCTTTGAGACGCGGCCTTCGGCCGCTCCTCAGGATGAGGGCTCTGGTCTTCGTGGGGTTGAGGATTCGCCAAAGAAGACCGCCACATGAACGAGGCCGACGAAGCCGAAATCGAAGCGAGCAAAGCGCCGCTGATCGAACATCTGATGGAATTACGCGAGCGCCTGATCAAGGCGCTGCTCGCCTTTCTCGGGATGTTCGTGCTCTCCTTCTTTTTCGCCAAGGATATCTACAATCTGCTTCTCATTCCCTATACGCAGGTCGCAGGCCCTGAGGCGCGGCTGATCTACACGGCGCCGCAGGAATATTTCTTCACCCAGATCAAGGTCGCGCTGTTTATGGCGGCGTTTTTGTCCTGTCCGCTCGTGCTGTCGCAGATCTATGCATTCGTCGCGCCCGGACTCTACAAACATGAGCGCAGGGCCTTCCGGCCCTATCTATTCGCGACGCCGATCTTCTTCGCCTTCGGCGCGCTCGTCGTCTATTTTCTGGTGATGCCCAATCTGCTGCGTTTCTTCATGGGGATGCAGCAGGCGAATGAACCGGGCAAGGCGCAGATCGAACTGTTGCCGCGCGTCTCCGAATATCTTTCGCTGATCATGACGCTCGTACTCGCCTTCGGCATCGTGTTTCAATTGCCGGTGGTTTTGACGCTGCTCGGACAGGTCGGCATCGTGACGTCGGAGTTTCTCAAAGATAAACGGCGTTACGCCGTCGTGCTCGTCTTCATCGTCGCGGCGGTTTTGACGCCCCCGGATGTGTTCTCGCAGCTCGCGCTCGCGGTGCCTGGCGTGCTGCTCTACGAGGCGTCGATTTACGCCGTGCGCATGATCGAGAAGAAGAGGGCCGCCGCCCAAGCAGCGGCGAGCGGCGGCTCATAGGCGACATCTCGCCGCTTGACCCTGCCACATGCCCGCGAGAGAAAGGCGCCCTCGACAAAGCCCCCGCCGTCATGGCCGGGCTTGTCCCGGCCATCCACGCCGAGACGTTGCGGCTCGCTTTGAAATGCTGTCGTAGCGGCGTTGCGTGGATGCCCGGCACAAGGCCGGGCATGACGCGTTTGCAAC
>JALHNR010000020.1:0-2430 GCA_022843525.1 Methylocystis sp.
CAAGGAAACTATGTCGCGGCCAACGTCTTCCTCGACATGCTGGCGCACTACCGGCAGACGCTCGGCCTTCCCGGTCAAAGCGTCAATTGGGGCGCGATTGGCGACGTCGGAATGTTGACGCGTGACAAGACGGTTGCGCAGCACCTCGCGCGGGCGGGCATTCAGCCAATTTCCTCCACGGAAGCGCTCGAGGATCTGGAAGGATCTCTGCTTCAGGGGACGGCGCAACTGGCATATGTCGATGTCGATTGGTCCAAGTGGGCGTCCACCCATCCGGCGAGTTCGGCTCCCCGCTTCGCGCCTCTTGTCAGTGAGGCCCGGGACGAGTCCGACAGCGTCATCGACCGCGTCCGCGCTGAACTGGCGCAGATTGAGCCGGAACAGCGCGCCGAGCACATTGTCGGCGTCGTTCGTCGCGTCGTCGGAGAGACTCTTCGCATCCCCTGCGATCGCATCGACATAGACGCTCAATTGTCCGATATGGGCATCGACTCGTTGATGGCCGTTGAATTGCAGGTCGCGGTCAAAGCGACGCTCGGGGTCGAAGTTTCTCTCATGGAGCTCATGAAGGGACGAACCGTCGCGTCGCTCGGTCGAGATTTGCTGAAGCGTTTGGGCTGACAGCAACTGACCAGTCCATCAGATCTGCACCTGCTGAGTTCGAGGAACATAAGAAATGCGCATTGATGCCGTGAAGGCCGCCTTGCCGTCGCGCAAGCTGTCGAATGAAGACATCCTTCAGATTGTCCGTGAAAGCAGCGAAGCGACGTATGACGGCGATCTCGACGCGGCGATAAAGAGAATCGAGAGCTGGCTGACCTACAGCGGCGCGCAGACGCGTTACACGCTTGAGGAAAGCGAAACGCCGTTGAGCGTCTTGACCGGCGCCATCGACGCCGCGCTGGAAGAAGCGAAATGCACCAAAGATGACATCGACACGCTCGTCTATGTCGGCGTCGGACGCGGATTCATCGAGCCGGCCGGCGCGTATCTCGTGGCGCATGCGCTGGGTTTCAAGAATGCGCATTGCTTCGATGTGCTGGACGCCTGCAACAGCTGGTCGCGGGGCGCCCAGATCATCTATCACTTCCTGCAGTCGGGAAGCAGCAAGCGTGCGATGATCGTCAACGCCGAGTTCAGCGTCACCGGCAATCGGCTTGGCAATTTCGCCCTGCGGCACGAGGGAGAGTTGACCTGGACGTTCCCGACATACACGATCGGCGAAGCGGCCACGGCGACCATCTTTTCAGCCGATCCGACGAACGAGTGGAAGTTCAAATTCCGCTCCCGGCCAGATCTTGCCGATCTGTGCACGATCCCCGTCAATGGCTTTCAAGGCTATTGCAACCAGACTGAGCGCATCGGCAAGAACGGCAACCGGTTCACGTCTTACGGTTACGAATTATTCGAGGCGGCCGGCCCCGAGCTCATCCAGGTGTTTCAAGACCTCAATCCGCCTTTGGACAAGCTCCGCGCGATTTTCCCTCACGCGGCGTCGCAAAAGGCGGGTGACGACCTCGCCGATATGTTCAGCCTGCGGCATCTGGTCTCGAACGTTTACCCGCGATGCGGCAATCTCGTTTCCTGCTCGGTGCCGGCGGCCATGGCCTTCGCGATCGAAGAACAACGCGTGGCGCGTGGAGACCTGCTTGCCGCTGTCGTCGCCAGTGCCGGCATGTCATTTTCGGCATATTCCTTCACCTACTGAAGCAGCTCACGATGATGCTCAAGACATTGCCCGCCACTGTCACCGGCGCCCCTGGCGTCGGTCGCTTCATCGCCACGCGTTGCTCAAACAGCCAGCGTCGATCACGAGTCCTTGCGGAGTGGAGACGCGCCTCTCTCATTCGCCAGGATCCTGGTCCTTCGTTCCGGCGTTCCAAACGGCCGCGCGCGGTCGAAGGGCGGCAGAAATGAGCGATGACCGCATCGTCGCGATCTGTGCGGACGATTACGGCCTGTCCTACGGAGTGAGCATCGGCATTCTCGAGGCGCTGGACGCCGGCCGGCTAACGGCGGTCTCCGCCCTGGTGAATGGCCCACGCTGGCCCGCCATGGGGGTCGAATTGCGCCGGCGCTGCCGCAACGCAGACGTCGGCCTGCATTTCAACCTCACGCTGGGCCGCCCGCTGGGACCGATGCCGACCTTCACTTCGGAAGGGAGCTTTCCGCCGGTCTCGACCGTCGTCCGCCTCGCCCTGCGCCGCAAGCTTCCCTTGGCTGAAATACGCGCTGAGATCGATCGCCAGCTGGACCGCTTCGAGACGGTGATGGGCCGTGAGCCGGATTACGTCGACGGTCATCAACATGTGCATGGGCTTCCGGGCGTCCGCGACGCGTTGATCGAGGCCTTGGCGGCTCGAGGGCTCGCCGGTCGGGTTTGGCTGCGCGACGCCGGCGACGAGCTCCATCGCATCGTCCTGCGCGGCG
>JALHNR010000020.1:2440-21247 GCA_022843525.1 Methylocystis sp.
TGACCAATGAGGGTTTCTCCGGCCACTCGGTTTTCGATCCGGGGAAGGACTACGCACGCGCCTTCGAGACCTATCTTCGCGCGCCGGGGCGCCGCCATCTCGTCATGTGCCATCCCGGTCATGTCGACGACGAACTCAGGGCTCAAGACTGGGTGACCGTCACCCGCGAGCAGGAACTCGCCTTCCTGCTCTCGCCGCGTCTGCCGGACATGCTGGAAGAGCGAGGATTAAGGCTTGTGCGGCTCAGCGAGGTCCGTCCGCACCCATCGCCGGGCGGCGGACGGATGAGCGAGGCGACGCCTCAATGAGCAAAGGCCCGACGCGGTTGCTCGAAGCGCAGGGGATTTCCGCATGAGCGAAGGCGCGAAGCGGGCCGTCGTCATTACAGGCGCATCGACGGGCATCGGCGAAGCCTGCGTCAGGCTGCTCGTCGAAAGGGGCTTCCTGGTTTTCGGTTCGGTGCGCACGACCGCCGACGCCGAACGTCTGAAGGCGCAATTCGGCGAAAATTACGCGCCTCTCCTCTTCGATGTGACCGACGGCGATGCAGTCGCGCGGGCCGCCGTAGCGGTCGAGGACCGGCTGCGGGGCGGGACGCTGGCGGGGCTCGTCAACAACGCCGGAATGGCCGTGGCGGGGCCGCTGCTGCATGTGCCGATCGAGGAGCTGCGCCGGCAGTTTGAGGTCAACGTCATCGGCCAGATTCGGGTGACGCAGGCCTTCGCGCCGCTGCTCGGCGCCCGCGTCTCTCAGGGAGAGCCGCCGGGCCGCGTCGTCAACATGAGCTCGGTGGCGGGCCGGATGGTCGGGCCGTTGATGGGACCCTACAGCGCCTCGAAATTCGCGCTCGAAGCCATGTCCGACGCGCTCCGCCGCGAATTGGCGGTCTATGGGATCGCGGTCGTGGTGATCGAGCCCGGCATGATCGCCACGCCGATCTGGGACAAGGCCGAATCGGCCGCCTTCGACGCCTTCGACCGCACAATTTACGGCCCAGCTGCGCGCCGCGTGCAGAAATGGGCGGTGGACCAGGGGCGCACCGCAGTCGGGCCAGAGCTTGTGGCCGAAGCGGTCCATCGCGCGCTCGTCGGGTCGCGGCCGCCGCTGCGCATCCTCGTGCTCGGCAGCAGCGCCTTACACTATTACGCACAGCTGCTCATACCGGCGCGTCTCATGGACTGGCTGATGGCCCGCCATTTCGGTTTCGATAAAATTCGGCAGCCGCTGGTCTCGAGCCGCGCCGCCAAAAAAGAAGTGATCCAATGGCCCTAGACCGCCCGAAGATCCTTATCGCGACCTTTGGCACGCTTGGCGATGTGAATCCGTTTATTGGACTAGGGCGCGCGCTGCAGCGGCACGGGTGCGTCCCTGTCATCGCCACGTCCGAAGAATATCGGGATTTGGTGCAGAGCGAAGGGCTGGACTTCCGGCCTATGCGACCGGATCTAGGAGAAATCTCATCTCGGCTCAATATGCAGAAGGGCGAGATCGCGACCAAAATGTCGCGGAGTAAAAGATTTCTATTTGATCAGGTGATGTTTCCGCATCTTCGCGACGCCTACCGTGACGTCATGGAACTGACGAAGGATGTCGATGGAGTCGTGACGCATTGCTTAGCGTTCGGCGCCAAGGCCGCTGCGGAACAGCGGAACCTTCCTCTCTTCAACGTATTTCTTTCGCCCATGCTGCTATTTTCTGCGGACAATCCTCCGTTAGGGACGCCGGCGCCGTTCATGACATCTGGGTCGCCGCTCGCCGCTGGATATAACTGGCTCCTGCTAAAAACGATCGAAGCGGCGTTGACTCTCCTGGCTTCGCCGCTTGCGCGATTCAGAGATGAACTGGGTTTGCCTGGCCTGCGCGGTTTTGAGCTTTTGGTGGGCGCTCCGCGCGCAGCAGCGACGATCGGGTTATTCAGTTCGCTCCTGATGCCCCCGCTTTCCAAGCGGACAAGGTCGGAAATCGTTGTTGGACATAGTTTCCACGATGGGTGCGACGCGCCAGCGGGCGCGTCCGAACCGGGGGGGCTTTCGTCTGAGTTAATAGAATTTTTGGACTCAGGGTCCGAACCTGTCGTCTTCACGCTTGGGAGCCTCGTCGCGATCGATCGGATAGACTATTTTCGAGCCTGCGCCATCGCAGCTCGGTCCCTCAAAAGGCGTGCTATTCTTTTGGCGGATAGCGCCGATGTGAACACATTGCGCCAAGAGATGTCTTCCGAGATTTCCGTGCACGGCTACGTCCCGCATTCGCTGCTGTTTCCCAGATGTTGCGCTATCGTTCATCACGGCGGAATGGGGTCTGTGGGGCAGGCGCTTCGCGCCGGCAAGCCACAACTTGTAACCCCCTTTTGTAACGACCAATTCGATATCGCTGAGCGCCTGAGGCGACTTGGCGTTGCGCGTACGCTGAAGGCTAAAGACGTCTCCGCTGATCAATTGGCGCGGAATATTGAATGGCTCTTGTCATCGGCTAGTTATGCTGAGGGTGCGAGGGCGGTCGCTGATGAAATCGCATTAAACGATGGCGCGGAGTCCGCCGCGGCGTTAATATCGCAAAGGCTCAGGCGTCCAGGACGACGAATACGCGGTTGCGTTGTCGAAGGTGAGCCTGGAATAGAGCGCGTCTGAGGACTGCGGCGGCAATGTCTAAATCCCGACAACGGCATGGCGGCGGGTGAAATGAACCACGAATTTCGTTTCGGCATGTCGGATGGCGCGGCTCTGCATCGGGCGGAACGTTTGCTGCGTAGTCGCATTTCCCTGCGATTGATCCTCCAAATCCTTCTCATCGCGGCGTTGATCATCGGCGTGCCGCTTTTCGTCTGGGCAAGATATTTCGTGGGCGCCAACGAGGCGCCGGCCAAACCGATAAAGGAGGCGACGTGGGCTCCCGCGGTCCTCGGCGTTGGCGCGCTGGGCTGGATCGAACCGCGTTCGCGACTCATTCGAGTCTCGAACGAGGCGGCCGCGACCGGCGGCGTGGTCGGCGAAATACTGGTGCGGGAAGGCCAATCCATCAAGGCGGGGACCCGGATCGCGGTGCTCTCCGACTGGCGTCGTCGCCGAGCGGAAGTGGCGCTCGCCGCGGCGGAAATAAGCGCCGCTAAGGCGCGTCACCTTGCAGCTGAGGCCGAACTCGAGAGCGCCCAGAGGGACGCCGAGCGCAAGAAGAGCCTGTACAAGTCAGGCTCCGCCACGCTTTCGGTGGTTGATGGCGTCGAGTTGCGCCTGAAAAAGGCCAAGGCGGATGTCGATGTTGCGACCGCGAGCATTCAGCAGAGCGAGGCCAATCTGGAGCTCAAGGAGGCGCAGCTGTCCCAGGCGGTGTCGACCGCGCCGATCGACGGCGTCGTCATCAAGATCAATGCGCGCCCCGGCGAGCGCATCGGTCCCAACGGCGTGGCCGACATTGCGAATCTCAACGAGCTGGACGTCGTCGCCGAAGTTTATGAAACCGACATTCCACGAGTGAGAGTCGGTCAGAAGGCGATTGTGAAGCTTCCAGAGGTCAGCGCGCCGTATCAGGCTAAGGTACGCGAGATCGCTTTTCTCGTGCGCAAAAATCGGGTCAACGACACTGATCCGCTCGCAGATCGGGACAATAAGATCGTCGAGGTGCGATTGACATTAGAGAGCCCGGGCATCGAACAGCTTCGGCACCAGCTCTTCCGTCAGGTTCAGGTGCAAATAGAAAAGTGAGCGGTTTACCCCCGGCGCTCTTCGCCGCTCGATTAGCGTGGCGCCAGCTCGTATACGACAAGCCCAAACTGCTTGCCGCCACTTTGGGCGTGCTGTTCGCCTGCGTGCTCGTGTTCATGCAACTTGGCTTTCGAGATTCGCTTTACACCAGCGCGTCTTCCGCGCCGCTGAAGATGCAGGGCCAGCTGTTTCTGCTGCACAAGCAGACGGAAGCCCTCTGGCGCCCCGTCTCCTTCGAACGAAGCATCCTGATGCGCGCCTTGGGCCTTCCGGCGGTGCGGCGAGTCGTGCCCCTCTACATGTCGCTCGGACAATTCAAGAATATGGATACCCACATTCAGCGGACGCTGATGATTTACGGGTACGATCCCACAGCCGAGCTCATTCAGATCGACGACTTTGCGACGTTCAGATCCGAGCTGCAGCGGCAGGACACGGCGCTATTCGACGTGACCTCGCGCCCGGAGTTTGGTCCGATAAAGGAGTTGATCGCCTCCGGGCGCGACATCACCGAAATAAACGGTCGCAAGGTAAAGCTCGTCGGCACCTTCCATATGGGCACCACTTTCGCCGCCGACGGCAATGTCGTGATGAGCGATCTCAACTTTCATCGCGTTTTTCCAACGCGATCTCTTGATCAGATTGATATCGGCTTCGTCCTGCTGGCGCCGGGCGCCGACATCGCCGCGACGCAAGCCGCGCTCATGCGACTCGTCGGGCAGGAGGTGCAGGTATTGACCTATGAAGAGCTCGTCCGCTTCGAGCAAGCCTACTGGGAAAATTCCGCGCCGCTTGGCTTCATTTTCGGGTTCGGCACGCTCATGGGCCTGATCGTTGGCATGGTGATCGTCTATCAGATCTTGTTCACGGATATTGGAAACAACATTCCCCAATACGCCACGCTGGTGGCGATGGGATACAGCCAATCTTATCTGCGCAATATTGTCTTCGCTTCCTCGATCTACCTGGCGGTGTTCGGATTTCTGCCGGGCATGGCGCTGTCGACGCTGCTGTATCAAGTGGCGGAGCGCTCTATTTTCATCCCGTTCCCTATGACCATTGGGCGTATCGCCAGCGTCTTCTTTTTTATCCTAACAATGTGCGCGCTGGCTGGCTTGCTGGCGATACGCAAATTGAAATCGACGGATCCGGCCGACATGTTTTCATGAGCATGATCGACGTGAAAGGTTTGAATTTCGCTTTTGGACAAGGCGAGTTGCGTCGTCAGGTCCTGACAAACATTCATCTTTCCATCGAAACCGGCGAAATCGTTATTCTCACCGGGCCCTCTGGCTCCGGGAAGACGACGCTGTTGACCATCCTGGGCGGACTGAGGCTCGCGACCTCCGGAAGCGTCGTCGTACTCGGCGAACAACTGGTGCGCAGCGAAACCAGCACGCGGATCGCGGTGCGGCGGCAGACAGGATATATTTTTCAGCAGCACAATCTCTTCCTCTCGCTGACCGCCACAGAAAACGTCTGCATGGCGCTTGAGCTGCATGACGTATTTTCTGAAAAGGAAAGGGTCGGGCTCGCGCGTCAAATTCTGACTCAGGTCGGACTAGAGGAGCGTCTTGAATATCGGCCCCAGCAGCTTTCTGGCGGACAGCGCCAGCGCGTTTCGATCGCCCGCGCCTTGGTTTCCAGACCGAAGATCGTGCTCGCCGATGAGCCAACCGCGTCTCTCGATAAGAATAGCGGCCATGAGGCAGTCGAGATATTGAGAAGCCTCGCCAAGCAGAATGGAACGACGATTTTGATCGTCACCCACGACTATCGAATATTGGATATTGCCGATCGCATCATCACCCTCGAGGATGGGATCATCAAATAACGATTACGTCGCACCAAAACCGTCAGTGTCACGACGCGCCGAAATGGGTTTGATCCACTCGCGTCGTCCAAGCATCGATCGGTCGCGCCGGAGACTGGAGCGCTTCCCAACACATGGATTCAATTGATCGATAAGGACTTGTTCAAAATGAAAATGGGTTGAAGCGGGTTCTCATCGAAAAAGCCTGTCGGCGCTTTCGGTTCTGGCGGGAACGTCAGCCAGCGTCGCACAAAGTTCTAGTCGCTCTCGATCAGTCGGTAGCCGACGCCGGGTTCGGTCACGATGATTTTGGGCGTCGCGGCGTTTTCCTCGATCTTCGCGCGGAGCTGGCCGATGAACACGCGCAGATATTGGCTGTCGTTTTGATGCGCCGGTCCCCAAACGGTCTTGAGAATTTCTCTGTGTGTCAACGGACGGCCAGAATGTCGCGCGAGAAAAGTCAGCAGCTCGAATTCCTTCGGCGTCAGTTTCACCGGCGCACCGTTTTTCGTCACCATGCGCTTAGGCACATTGACGACAAGCCCGTTGGCGACGACGCGTTCGGATTCGGAGGTCGCCATGTCCTGTGAATGACGCAAGGCCGTGCGCATGCGCGCCAGCAGCTCTCCCATGGCGAATGGCTTCTCGACATAGTCATCGGCGCCGAGGTCGAGCGCTGCGATCTTTTCGGACTCCCGGTCACGCGCCGAGAGCACGATCACCGGCGTTCGCGTTAGAATGCGCAGTTTTCGCAACACCTCCTTGCCATCCATATCGGGAAGACCAAGGTCGAGGATGATGAGATCGGGCGAATGTTCGCCTACAGCCGCCAACGCTTCGTGGCCGGTCGCGGCTTCAAGCACCGTGTAGCCGCTCGCGGTCAACGACGGCCGCAGGACGCGCTGTATTTGAGGTTCGTCGTCAACGACGAGAACTTTCTCGCCGCTCATGCCGCCGCTTCCTGCTTGGGCCGGCTTGCCACGGGGAAGCGCATGATGATCCTTGTTCCGCGGCGGCGCACGGCAGGGCTTTGCGCGGTAATGGCGCCGCCCATGGCCTTGACCAGTCCGCGACAGATCGAGAGGCCCAGCCCGGTGCCGGCCTTGCGGCCGTCAACGCGCCCGCTGCGATAAAATTTCTCGAAAATGCGCTCGAGGTCGGCTGCTTTCACGCCCGCCCCCTCGTCGGTCACGGTGATGACGACGTCGCCGCCTTCGCGCCGGGCGTGAATGATCGCGCCGGCAGGTCCGCCATATTTATGCGCATTGTCGATCAGATTGAAGAGAACCTGTCCGAGCAGATTGGCGTCGCCGCGAATAGGCGGAAGGTCGGGCGCGATGCTGATCGAAGTATCCTTGCCTGGAAAAGTTCTCTTGGCTCTTTCGAGGACGTTGCGGATCACCTCGGCCACATCGACGAGATCGCTGCGCGGCGCCAGCGCGCCCGACTCGATGCGCGACATGTCGAGCATATTGGCGATGAAGCGCGACAGGCGCCCGGCCTCTTCTTCAATCGACAGCAGAAGGTCTTTGCGATCCTCCGGCGGAAGCTTCTCGCCAAGTTCACGCAGGCTCGTCACGGCGCCGGTGATCGAGGTCAGCGGCGTGCGCAGATCATGCGATAGGGCGGAGAGCAGGATCGTCCGCAATTTTTCATTTTCCTCGAGGGCTGCCGCCTTGACAGATTCGCCGACGAGCATCGAACGGTCGATCGCGATCGCCGTCTGTTCAATGAGTGATGAAATCGTGCTTTCCGCAGCGGCGGAAAGCGGCTCGTCAGGCGTTTTGGGCTCGATCCCGCAAACCGCGACGACGCCACGCGCCGTCGCAAGCGGTCGGAATTGAAAACGCACATTGGGCAGCGTATCCGTCCGCCATCCTGCGGGCTCGGATTTTTCGAGCGCCCATCGGGCGGCCGCCAGTTCGCCGGCGTCCATCTGATCGACCGGCGGCCAGGCCGCCGTCAATCTCAAGCCGGCGTCTTCCGGCATCAGCAGCACAACGCAGGATGCGTCGCCGGCGTTCTGAATTTGAGAAGCAGACACCCAGAGAATGTCGTCGAGCGTCGTTACCGTCGAAAGCTTGCGAGAAAATTCAAACAGCGACTGCATGGCCTGAGATCGCTGGCGCATATTCTGAGCGTAATTGCGCATCCTGCGCGCGAGCATCGCCGTTATGACGGCGACGACCAGCGCGACAAGGAGTGAAAGAAACTCCTGTGGTTGAGCAATGGTGAGTTCGTACCGCGGATTAAAAAAGAAAAAGTCGCAGGCGAGAAAGGAAAGAATCGCCGCCATGATCGCGGACCACATTCCCAAGCCGACGGCGCAAAGCACGACGGGAAGGAGGAAGATCACCGACGGATTGGCAAGTCCGAGCCAACGGTCGAGCGCATATCCAACCATCACCGTAATCGCGACCGACACTGCGGCGCCGCCGACGCCCAGCCACGTCTCTGACATGGTCGGAAATTTCGGCGCGCGTCTGACGTGAGTCGCGTCATCCTGGACGATGACGTGAACCGCAATATCCGTTGATTGCCGAAGAATTTCGTCAGTCAGCGACCGCCGCAACAATCGGGAGAAAGGCCGGGCCGGCGATCGGCCGAGCACGATCTGTGTAATATTCTCGCGTCGCGCATAGCGCAGCACTTCGCCGACGAGGTCGTCTCCCGAAACGCGCGCGATCTCCGCCCCAAGCCGCTCCGCCAACCGCAACGATCGATCGACATTTCTTACCACCTCAGCAGTTTGTTCGTCCTGTCCGGCGCGCTCTACATAAAGCGCGATCCAGGTGGCGTTGAGGCCAGTCGCGAGTCGCGCGCCGGCGCGAACCACCTCCTCGGATTTTGCATCACGGCCGACGCAAACAAGCAGGCGTTCTGCTGTCGCCCAGGGCCCCTCAATCGCCCCCTGGCGAAGGAAGTCGACCATTTGGTCATCGACGCGTTCGGCCGTTCGCCGCAGCGCAAGTTCGCGCAGCGCCGTAAGATTGCGTGGTGTGAAAAAATTCTGCGTCGCGCGTTTCGCCGTCTCGGGGATGTAGACCTTGCCATCCTTCAGCCGCTGCAGCAGTTCTTCGGGCGTGATGTCGACAAGGATGACGTCCGCAGCGTTCTGCAGGACGCGGTCCGGCACCGTCTCGCGCACTGCGACGCCCGTCACGCGCGATACGACGTCGGCGAGGCTTTCGAGATGCTGAACGTTGAGCGTCGTCCATATGTCGATGCCGACGTCAAGCAGCTCTTCGACATCCTGCCAGCGTTTGGGATGGCGGCTGTCTGGCGCGTTGGTATGCGCGAGTTCGTCGACGAGGATGAGCTGAGGTTTTCGCGCCAGCGCAGCGTCGATGTCGAATTCCTCAATGATCCGACCGCGATATTCGCATTTGCGGCGTGGAAGCGTCTCGAGACCGTTGAGGAGCGCTTGCGTCTCAGCGCGCCCGTGAGTTTCCGCTACCCCTACGACAACATCGACGCCTTCAGCCTTGGCCGTCTGCGCGCGCGCCAGCATCGCGTAGGTTTTGCCGACGCCGGGCGCGGCGCCGAGAAAGACGCGAAGCTTCCCCTTACTCTCCTTGTCGCTCAGCGCAAGGAGCGCATCGGGATCGGGTCGGCGGTCGAAGTCTCCGTCCTCGCGGGCCACGAAACGTCCACCTTCTACGGCATCACCTCTATTTTAGGCGATCAAGAGCCAAATTCAGCAAGAGCACATTTACGCGCGGCTCGCCGATCACGCCAAATGCGCGCTTTTCGATATTTTCTTCGACGGCGGCGCGCACCTGCGCCTCTTGGAGATTGCGGGCCTTGGCGACGGCAGCCGCCTGCGCCAGCGCGAACTGCGGTGAAATATGCGGATCAAGGCCGGAGGCGGATGTCGTCGCGGCGTCAGCGGCGACGACGTCAATCCGGCCGGCGGAAAATTCCGCTTCGATCGTCGCATTGACGCGATCAACAAGCTTCTTCGACGTTGGCCCGAGATTGGAGCCCATCGAGTTCGCCGCGTTGTAGGGCGCGTCGACGGTCTTGGAAGGATCAGCGGGGTCGGGGCCTGTCGTTGCCGAAGGCCGGCCGTGAAAATAGCGATCGGAGGCAAAGTTCTGTCCGATCAGCGTCGAGCCGATCACCGTTCCGTCGCGTTCGATCACGCTTCCGTTCGCCTGCGTCGGCAGGGCGAGTTGCGCGACCCCGGTGATCGCGAGCGGATAGACGAGTCCGGTCAGCGCGGTGAAAAGAACGATCATGACGATCGCCGGACGAATTTGGGAGAGCATCTGAGGGCTCCTTACGCGAGATGAATGGCCGAGACGGCGAGGTCGATGAGCTTGATGCCGATGAACGGCGCGACGAGCCCGCCGAGCCCATAGATCAGCAGATTTCGCCGCAACAAGGCGGCGGCGCCCACGGGCCGGTAGGGAACACCTTTCAGCGCGAGCGGGATGAGCGCGATAATGATGAGCGCGTTGAAGATCACCGCCGAGAGGATGGCCGACTGCGGCGAGGCGAGTTTCATGATGTTGATCGCCTCCAGTTCCGGATAGGCGACGACAAACAGCGCGGGGATGATCGCGAAATATTTCGCAACGTCGTTGGCGATCGAGAAGGTGGTCAGCGAGCCGCGCGTCATCAGCAGCTGTTTGCCGATCGCGACAATCTCGATGAGCTTTGTCGGATCGCTGTCGAGGTCGACCATATTGCCGGCTTCGCGCGCCGCCTGCGTGCCCGTCTGCATGGCGACTCCAACGTCCGCCTGAGCGAGCGCCGGCGCATCATTGGTGCCGTCGCCGCACATGGCGATCAGCCGGCCGCCCTGCTGCTCCTTGCGGATATAGGCGAGTTTGTCCTCGGGCTTGGCTTGCGCGATGAAGTCGTCGACTCCCGCTTCTCCGGCGATCGCCGCGGCGGTGATCGGATTGTCGCCGGTGACCATCACCGTCTTGACGCCCATCGCGCGCAAGGCGGCGAAGCGCGATTTTATGTCGGGCTTGATGATGTCTTTGAGATGAATCACGCCGAGCAGCATGCCGTTTTCCGACACGGCGAGGGGCGTGCCTCCGGAGCGCGAGATACGCTCGACAGCGCCTTCGAAGTCGACGGGAACGGATTTGACTTCCGCGGCGACGGCGTCGACGGCTCCTTTGCGCAGCGTCCGGCCGGGAAGATCCACCCCGGAAATGCGCGTATGCGCCGAAAAGGGGACGATCTGCGCGTCCGCGCCGAGGTTTGGCGTCGAGGAGCCGAGAATGCTCGTTGAGCCAAGAATGGTCTTGGCCAGAGCGACGATTGACCTGCCTTCGGGCGTTTCATCCGCGAGCGAGGCAAGCAGCGCCGCTTCGACGAAAGCATGCTCCGAGACGCCCTCGACCGGCATGAAATCATCCGCCATGCGATTGCCGAAGGTGATGGTGCCGGTCTTGTCGAGCAGCAGCGTGTCGACGTCGCCTGCCGCCTCCACGGCGCGACCCGAGGTCGCGATGACGTTGAAACGGATGAGCCGATCCATGCCGGCGATGCCGATCGCCGACAAGAGTCCGCCGATCGTCGTCGGGATCAGGCAGACAAGCAGCGCGATCAGCACGGTGACGGAAATCGCCGCGCCGGAGTAGACCGCAAGCGGCCAAAGCGTCACGCAGACGATCAGAAAAATGATCGTGAGCCCCGACAGGAGAATCGACAGCGCCAGCTCGTTCGGCGTTTTCTGCCGCTGCGCGCCCTCGACGAGCGCGATCATCCGATCGATGAAGGTCGAACCGGGCGCCATGGTGATCTTCACCTTGATCCAGTCGGAAAGAACCGTCGTGCCGCCGGTGACGGCCGAACGGTCGCCGCCCGCCTCGCGAATGACCGGCGCGGACTCGCCGGTGATCGCCGATTCATTAACCGAGGCGACGCCTTCGATCACTTCGCCGTCGCCGGGGATGAGTTCGCCAGCCTCGACCAGCACCAGATCGCCGGGCTTCAGATCGAGCGCCGACACGTCTTCATAGACGTCCTTTATCCCGCTCTTGTATTGCGGATCGATCAGCCGCTTGGCGCGTGAATCGCTACGCGTCTTACGCAATGCGTCCGCTTGCGCCTTGCCGCGTCCCTCCGCCACCGCTTCGGCGAAATTGGCGAAGAGCACGGTGAACCACAGCCAGGCGGCGATCTGCCCCGAGAAAAAGGCGGCGCCGTTCTGCGCAAGGAGATCGCGCACAAAGAACGCCGTGACCACCGCCGACACGATTTCAGTGACGAAGATCACCGGATTGCGGGCGAGGCGTCTCGGATCGAGCTTTCTGAAGGCGTCGACAGCGGCGCGCTTCGTGATCGCGGCGTCGAATAGACCGGGAGCGGCGACCTTATGCGACATCTGACATGCTCCTTAGAAGGTTTTTCCGGCAAGCAGCGCGAAATGCTCGACGATGGGGCCGAGCGCGAGCGCCGGGAAATATTGCAGCAGATAGAGGATGACGATGACGCCGAGCAGCAGGCCAATGAAGAGAGGTCCATGCGTCGGGAAGGTTCCCACCGAGGCGGCGCCCTTCTTTTTCGCCGCGAATGCGCCGGCGATCGCCAACACGGGAATGACGAAGGCGAAGCGTCCGAGCAGCATCGCGACGCCGAGCGTCGTGTTGTACCAAGGCGTATTGCCCGTCAGTCCTGCGAAAGCCGATCCGTTGTTATCCGTCGCTGAAGCGAATGCGTAAAGGATTTCGGAAAGCCCGTGCGGGCCGGCGTTGTTCAGACTGACGAGGCCGGTCTGAAGCATGACTGAAACGCCCGTGAAAACGAGAACCGTGAGCGGATAGATCAGCACCGCGAGCATCGCGAGCTTCATCTCGCGCGTTTCGATCTTTTTGCCGAGGTATTCGGGCGTGCGGCCAACCATGAGCCCGGCGATGAAAACGGCGATGATCGCCAGCACCAGAAAGCCGTAGAGCCCGGCGCCGACGCCGCCCGGCGCAATGCTGCCCATCAGCATGTTGAACAGGGGCACGAGGCCGCCGAGCGGCATGAAGGAGTCGTGCATCGAGTTGACCGCGCCGCAGCTCGTGCCCGTGGTCGACGCGGCGAATAGCGCGCTCATCGCAGGGCCGAAGCGGACCTCCTTGCCTTCCATATTGCCGGGCGAAGGATCGACGCCGATCTCGATCAGCAGGGGGTTCCCGCTTGCCTCGGCCCCGTAAGCGACCATCACGCCGGCGGCAAGCACGATCATCATGGTGATGGCGATCGCACGACCTTGTCGACGGTCCGAGACCGCGTGTCCAAAGGCGAAGGCCGTCGCGAAGGGGATGACGAGCAGCGCCCAGATCTCCAGCATGTTGGAAAGAGCATTGGGGTTCTCGAAAGGATGCGCGGAATTGGCGTTGAAGAAGCCGCCGCCATTGGTGCCGAGTTCCTTGATCGCCTCTTGGCTGGCGACAGGTCCTATCGCGAGCGTCTGCTTCGCGCCCTCGAGCGTCGTCGCTTCGATCGAACCCTGTAGCGTCTGCGGAACGCCGAGTGCGATGAGGGCGAGCGCGACGATGATCGAGAGCGGCAGGAGCACGTAAAGCGTCGAACGGGTGAGGTCGACCCAGAAATTGCCGATGGTCGGCGACTCCGCGCGAGATAAGCCGCGTACCAGAGCAAACGCCATCGCGAGTCCCGTCGCAGCGGACACAAAATTGTGCACGGTGAGGCCGAGCATCTGCGTCAAGTGACTCATCGTCGACTCGCCACTGTAGTTTTGCCAATTGGTGTTGGTGACGAAGCTCAGCGACGTGTTGAAGGCGAGGTCGGCGGGAACCCCGCTAAAGCCCTGAGGATTGAGCGGCAGATAGGCCTGGAGCCGCTGCAGGGTGTAGAGCGACGCAAATCCAACGACGCTGAAGGCCAGCATCGACATCGTGTAGGCAAGCCAGTTTTGCTCCCGCGCAGGATCAACGCCGGCGAGTCTGTAGAAGACGCGCTCAATGGGCGAGAGCGCGGGAGAGAGCAGTGTGCGCTCGCCCGCTAAAACGCGTGAGATGTAACCGCCGAGCGGAACAGCGGCGACAATAACAGCAAGCAGGACGATGGCGATTTGCGCCAGCCCAATGGAAGTCATGGCGAACGCCCGGCATATGCCGAGCCTCCCTTTAGAATTTTTCTGGATGAAGCAGTGTATAGGCGAGATAGGCGCCGAGAAGAACGGCGACGATCAGTCCAATGACAGGTTCAAACATGCGGGTTCTCCTACAGGCGCCCGCAGGCCCGCGCATAGGCGCCAACGACCGCAAACAGGAAAAGACCGAGGCCAACGTATAGAATATCGAGCATGTGTCCTCTCCGCGCTCACTGGCGCCGTGAATCAATGCGCGCACGCCGCGCGCGCATCTCGTGAAACAGATTGTTCGCGATCACAAAGATAGTGGCCGCGACGCCGAGGCCAATGAGAGATAGAGGCATGAGCGCATCTCACTTTAATGTCGCGTTCTCGCTTCGGTCTTCACCAAACGAGAATGACGAACCGCAATTTGCGCGCGAATGATGTAAGGACGCTATTAGGATTTCGGTCGGTCGAGGCTGCCACAGGGCGCTCGCTCGCCCCTCGTCTGGGGTGGTGAGCAAATGGATGGATCGGGTAGGCGCAATCGAACGGATGCGCCGTCTTAAAATTGATTTGAAGCGGTCTTCTTGCGACCTCGCGTTCCAACGCGGGAAGTTTCCGCTCGTCTGTATGCCCTCAGAAAGACGCCAATTCCGGCGTCGACCATCGCGTCAACGGAGGTTTCGGTTCTGGGTTCGAGACCAAGCGCCGTGTGAAGCGGCAGATCCCCGCGGACAAGACTCAGAAAATGGCTGGCGGCTTCAGTCGCGTCCGAGAACGTCAGGAGGCCGCGGGCTTTGGCCTCCTCGAGCAACGCCGCGACGCGCATGAGTTCGTTTTTCGGACCACTTTCAAAGAACAGCCTGCAGAGTTGCGGAAAGCGCATGCGCTCACTGGATATCGCCTGAAAAAACGCCATCGACTCCGGCGTCAAATACACGTCGACAAACTGCAGCGCGAAGCTTCGAAGCGCCTCGACAAGGCCGATGTCGAGATCGGGCATCTGCAGCCTGCTGGCTTTCAGGCGGCATTCCGCTTCGATCAAATGGGCGAATAAAGCTTCCTTGCTGGGAAAGTATGCGTAGAGCGTCGCCTTCGACACGCAAGCGGACCGCGCGATCGCGTCCATGCTCGTCTCGGCGAAACCCTGTTCGAGGAATAATTTTCGCGCCGCCTCGATCACGGAACATTCCTTCCGTCCCGCAACATGCGCCTCTGTCGATCCTGCCGCCGCATGATCCGTCGACGGGCTCTTCATGGCGGGCTCCGCTATTGCGGTCTTGATGCCGGCGACGTCGCCTGGACTCTTGCTTTCATTCAAGGCTTTGCCTCGCGCCATACGTTCATTTCCCACAATGACGCATCTATCGCCCCACTCTCGAAAAGTTTCAAACTAAACGATCCAGTTCAATTTTACGTTGACACGCGCCAAAGGCCAAGCATAAAACTGAACCGTTCAGTTCAAAAACGGTTCCAATATGAGATGGAGGGCGCCTCAAATATTCCGGCCGTTGTTCAACCCCCATTGGGGAGATCGCCTCATTGTTCCGCTGGAAAGGCCGAAGGCGAACTCAAAGTGCAGGGCGGCGGCGCCGGGGCTTCTGCTTGCGGCGCTTCTTTCCGGCTGCGCTGTAGGCCCCGACTTTGCCGCGCCGGAGGCGCTCTTGGGCGCGGGCTATGCGGTAGGCAAGCCTTCTAACACCACCCAATCGGCGGCCATCGCGGGCGGCGGCGCACAAAGGCTTGTTTCTGGCCGCGACATTCCGGGGGAATGGTGGCGACTGTTCCGCTCCAAGCAAATTTCGGCGCTGGTCGCCGAGGCGGTGACCAATCATCCAAACATCGCGGCCGCGGAAGCGGCGCTGCGCCAGGCGCGCGAGACCACGGAAGCCGATGTGGGCTCCTTCTTTCCGTCGGCCACGCTGACCCAGAGCGTGGCGCGCACGCAAATGACGACGGCGCAATTCGGCGGCCTCGGGCAAAGCTCCTCGTCGAGCGGATCGCAAAGCTCCTCGTCGACCGGACCGACGGCGCTCATCTATACGCTCCACAATACGAATGCCGCCGTGTCCTTCACGCCCGACGTCTTCGGTAAGACGATACGTACGGTCGAGAGCGATGTCGCCGCGGCCGAATATCAACGATACCAGCTCGAGGCGACCTATCTCGCGCTCACCGCCAATGTCGTGACGGCGGCGATCACCGATTCCTTGTATGCGTCTCAGATCAAGGTCACGCGCGATCTCATCGCCGCCTATCAGAAGCAACTCGACATATTGCAGAAGCGCTTCGAGCTCGGCGCCGTGAGCGCTGCCGACGTCGTCTCGGAGAAGGCGCTCGTCGCTCAGGCGCAAGCGACGCTGCCGCCGCTCGAAAAAGCGCGCGCGCAGACGCGCAATCAGCTCATGGCCTATCTCGGCCGCTTTCCCAATGACGATAAGGGCGAGGCGATCGATATCGAGCATCTGCATCTGCCGCGTGATCTGCCGCTCAGCCTGCCGTCCAATCTGGTGCGCCAGCGTCCCGACGTTCTTTCAGCGGAAGCGCAATTGCATCAGGCGAGCGCCAACGTCGGCGTCGCCACGGCCAATATGCTGCCGCAGCTGACGTTGACGGGCAATGGCGGCAGTCAGGCGTCCAATTTTTCGCAATTATTCTTGCCGCAGACCTCGGTCTACAATCTTGCGACGCAGCTCTCCGGGCAGGCGTTCGACGCCGGTAGATTGTTCCACCAGCGCGAGGCGAAGCTGGCCGCGCTGGAACAGGCGGAAGCGCAATATCGCGCCACCGTGATCAGCGCCTTCCAGAACGTCGCCGACGCCTTGCAGGCGATCAAGCATGACGCGGCGACGCTGCGTGCGCAGGTTGCGGCGGAAAAGGCCGCCGCCGAAAGCCTGGATATTTCGCAAGCCCAATATTTGGCTGGCTCGACGACCTATCCGACGGTGCTCAACGCCGCGCAGACCCTGCTCAGCGCCCGTCTCAATCGCGTCCAGGCGCAGGCGGCGCGCTTCTCGGATACCGCGGCGCTGATGCAGGCGCTCGGCGGCGGGTGGTGGAATCGCCTCGACGAGACGCCGGCGTCGCTTCCCAAACCCACCGACCTCATTTCAACCCTGCCGATCGCAGCGGCGATACGCGCCGAGGCTGAGGAGCGCTCCCGTGCCCGTTAACACGCTTTTGCAAGACCGTCTCGGATCGATGGTCAAGCCCATGATGATCATGCTGGCGATCGTCGCCCTCGTGTTCGCAGGCCTTTACGGCTTCGTCAGTTTCCGCTCGATGATGATCGGGCGGTTCCTCGCCTCCATGGCCAATCCGCCGCAGACCGTGTCGGTGACGACGGCCGCCTATCGGGAATGGCGCCCGAAGTTTTCAGCGATCGGCACGTTCCGCGCCGTCAATGGCGCGGACCTCGCGCTCGAAACCTCCGGCATCGTTGAGAAGATCCATTTCCAGTCGGGCCAGGACGTCGAGGCGGGGAAGCTTCTCCTCGAGCTGCGCAAGGATACGGACAACGCCCGGCTCGAAGCCTTGAAAGCCACGGCGGAGCTCAACGCCATCAACCTGCGCCGCGACCAGTCGCAGCTCAAAATCAAGGCCGTGAGCCAAGCGACAGTGGATTCGGACGTCGCCAATCTGAGAAGCGCCAACGCCCAAGTCGTGCAGCAGGAGGCGGTGATCGCGCAAAAGACCTTGCTCGCGCCCTTTGCCGGAAGGCTCGGCATCCGCCAGATCGATCTTGGCCAATATATCGGCGCGGGAACGGTGATCGTGACCTTGCAGGCGCTCGATCCGATTTTTCTCGACTTCGTCCTGCCTCAGCAGGACTTGAATGGCGTCTCGGTCGGACAAACGATCGCCGCGACCGTCGACGCTTTTCCCGGCCAGAGCTTTACGGGCAAGATCGACGCCATCAGCTCCAAGGTGGATCTCGCGAGCCGCAACGTGCAGATCCGCGCGAGCCTCGCCAATGCCGAACGCAAGCTGCGGCCCGGCATGTTTGCGTCAGTGGAAATCGCGACCGGCAAGCCTCAACGCCTGATCACGCTGCCGCAAACGGCGATCGTCTATGCGCCCTTCGGCAATTCGGTGTTCCTCGCGCAAAAAAGCGAGGAGACCGCCGATAAGAAGGCGCCGCAAGGCTCCGGGCTCATCGCGCATCAAGCCTTCGTTCGGCTTGGCGAGACGCGCGGCGACGAAGTCTCCGTGCTCGAAGGGGTGCCCGAAGGCGCCACGGTCGTCACGGCCGGTCAGGTCAAGCTGCGCAACGGTGCGCCGCTCGCCCTTTCGCAAGAGCCGTCGCCGCCTGTCGACGACAATCCCAAGCCCGTGGATCAGTGAACGGAGATTTCGCAAGATGCGTTTCACCGACATTTTCGTGCGCCGCCCCGTGCTCGCCACCGTGATGAGCCTGCTGATCTTGGTGCTTGGCCTCAGATCGCTGGCGACTTTGCCCGTGCTGCAATATCCGCGCACGCAAAACGCCGTTGTCACGGTGATGACGTACTATTTCGGCGCCGATCCGGCGACCGTCGCGGGTTTTGTCACGACGCCGCTGGAAAACGCCATCGCGCAGGCGAACGGCATCGACTATCTCACCTCGACGAGTCAGATCGGGGTGAGCACGATCACCGCCAATCTGCGGCTGAACTATGATTCCGGCAAGGCGCTCACCGAGATCAGCACCAAGATCGATTCAGTGCTCAACCAATTGCCGCAGTCCGTGCAGCGTCCCGTCATCACCGTCAAGATCGGCCAAACGACCGACGCCATGTATCTTGGCTTCAATAGCGACATCCTCACGCCGAGCCAGGTGACGGACTATCTCATCCGCGTCGTGCAGCCGCGTCTGCAATCGGTGCCAGGCGTGCAGACCGCGGAGCTTATCGGCGGCAAGACCTTTGCGCTCAGAGCCTGGCTCGATCCGGTGAAGCTCGCCGCCTATGGGCTTACCGCCAGCGAAGTGGCGGCGTCACTCCAGAGCAATGACTATATCGCCGGCCTCGGCTCGACCAAGGGCCAATGGGTTCAGGTCAATCTCTCGGCGGCGACGTCGCTCCATTCACTCGAGGAGTTTCGTAACCTCGTCGTCAAGCAGGTGAACGGCGCCAATGTGAAGCTGCGCGACGTCGCCAACGTCACGCTCGGCGCGGACGATTATGAGTCCTCGGTCTCGTTCGACGGCAAGCAGGCGGTCTATATCGGCATCCTGGTGGCGCCGAACGCGAATTTGCTCA
>JALHNR010000021.1 GCA_022843525.1 Methylocystis sp.
CTTCTCGTCGAGATACATCCCGCCGAAGCCAGGTGCCTGCTCGCCAATTTTCACGAGCTTGTCGTCGAAGGTGGAGACGGGCGTGGCCGGCGCTGCGGGCGCTTCGCTCTGCTGCGCCGAGGCGGCGGTCGTGATCGTCAGGGCGATCGCCACGATAGATTTCAGCAATAATTTAGGGCCCATCGCGCCCTCCATGAAAACATGCGCGGCTTGCGAGCGCGTATCGCTCGTTCGCCGCCAAATATGGACGTCATCGCCAGCCTAGGACGTGTGCGCCAGCGTCGCGTCGTTTATTCGAATGAGAACTAGAGCGCCGTGCCGCGCTCGGCCACTGGCGTCCACAGCACCTGCTCGATGCGCGCCGCCCCCGTCGCGAGCATCACCAGCCGGTCGAAGCCCAGCGCGACGCCGCAGGCCGGCGGCATCTCGGCCAGCCCGGCGAGAAAATCCTCGTCGATCGGATAGGTCTCGCCGTAGATGCGGCGCTTCTCCTGCATCTGCGCCTCGAAGCGCCGGCGCTGCTCCGCCGCGTCGGTCAGTTCGGCGAAGCCATTGGCGAGTTCGACGCCGCAGACATAGAGTTCGAAGCGATCGGCGAAGCGCGGATCATCGGCGTTGGCGCGGGCGAGCGCCGCTTCGCTCACCGGATAATCCGTCAGGATCGTCGGCCGTTCGCGACCGAGCATAGGCTCGATCTTTTCGGACATGATCTTGCTGAACAGATCCGACCAGCCGTCGTCTTTGACGACGCGTATGCCGTCCCGCGCGGCGGCGCGCGCCAGCCCGTCGCGGTCATCGAGCAGCGATTCCAAATCAATGCTGGCGTGGGTCGCAAAGGCGTCGCAGACGCTGATGATCTGCGGTTCCTCGAAGGGATCGCAAACGCGTCCCATCCAGGCGAAATCCGTCGCGCCCGCCGCCCGCGCCGCGCTCGCCAGCAGTCCGGCGCAATCCTCCATCAGCCGCAGGGTCGGCGCCTCAGTGCGATACCACTCCAGCATGGTGAATTCCGGATGGTGCAGGGCGGAGCGCTCGCGGTTGCGGAAGACATGCGCAAGGGTGAAAATCCGCTCCTCGCCCGCCGCGAGCAGCTTCTTGCAGGAAAACTCCGGCGAGGTGTGGAGATAAAACCGGCTCCGCTCTCCGGCCGAGCCGATCAACTCCGTCGCGAAGGCCGAAAGATGCGTTTCATTGCCGCCGGATAGCTGAAGCGCCGCCGTTTCGACCTCGGCGAAGCCTTCCGCGGCGAAGAAGCGTCGGACGGCGGCGGCGATCGCCGCCCGCGCCTTGAGAAAGGGCTTGCGGTCGGCATAAACATCCCGAGCCCACCAAGGCGACGCGCGCGTCATAAGGTCTCCCGCGAGGCGGGGCCCCGGATTGCCGGCGCGCCCGAAATATGGTCTGACCGCCGTTCATAAACCAGGCCGGCAATAAGGGATACGGACGTGAAAGTCATCGCCAGTTCGATTCGCAAAGGCAATATCATCGAGAGGGAGGATGGGCAGCTTTACGTCGTCCTGACCGCCGAAAGTTTTTTCCCCGGCAAGGGCACGCCGACGACCCAGATCGACATGCGCCGCCTCTCAGACGGCGTCAAAACGACCGACCGCTATAAGACGACCGAACAGGTCGAGCGCGCCTTCGTCGAGGATCAGGATTTCAGCTATCTCTACAATGACGGCGACGGCTATCACTTCATGAATCAGGCGAGCTATGAGCAGATCATCGTGCCCGCCGATGTGATCGGCGATCAGGCGCAGTGGCTGCAGGAGGGCATGGTCTGCATCCTGTCGATGTTCAACGGCGTGGCCGTTGGCATTCAGTTGCCGCCGCGCGTGACGCTGGAGATCATGGAGACAGAGCCGGCGATGAAAGGCCAGACCGCGTCCTCATCCTATAAGCCGGCGAAGCTCGCCAATGGCGCGCGCGTGATGGTCCCGCCGCATATTCAGCCCGGCACGCGCGTCGTGATCCAGACCGAGGACGGCGCCTATGTCGAGCGCGCCAAGGATTGAGGGGCGATAACCCTCTCCTGCTTGCGGGAGAGGGTGGTTCGCGAAGCGAACCGGGTGGGGTGAAAAGCCCCCCACCCGCGCCGCTTTGCGGCGCGACCTCCCCACAAGGGGGAGGTATGCGCCCCTACCCCAGAAATTCGCGCAGCTTCTTTTCCACGCTGGCTTTATCCTTCAGCTCGCATTCCCAGACCGTGAGCGCGCGCCAGCCGATCGCCGCGAGCGCCGCCTGATGCGCCGCGTCGCGCGCGACGTTTCGCGCGATCTTGGCGCGCCAATAGTCGGCGTTCGCCTTAGGGCTGCGCGCGCCGCGCGGGCAATCATGCCCGTGCCAGAAGCAGCCGTGGACGAAGATCGCGCGCTTGGCGCCGATGAAGGCGATATCCGGATTGCCGGGAACGTCCTTGCGATGCAGCCGATAGCCCGGCGCGAAACGCCTCAACATCGTCCGCACGGCGATTTCGGGAGCGGTGTCGCGCCCCTTCACCGCCCGCATGATGGCGGAGCGACGTTCGCGCGTTTCTTTGACGGTCACGCGTCAGACCCCCTCCCCAGCCCTCCCCCGCGGCGCTTCGCTTGCGGGAAAGGGAGCTTCCCTCTCCCGCGAAGCGGGGGAGGGTTAGGGAGGGGGCTCAAGCCGCCTCCTGCACGGCGCATGTATTCAGCAACGACCCTAGCAGGCTCGCCGCGATATGCCGCACGACCGGAACGACGACGCCGTCGCCGGTCAGATGATAGGCGTCGCTATAGGTAGCGGGGAGCAAATAATCTTCCTGCAGTCCCATCAGCCGCGCCGTTTCGCGCGCCGACATCAGCCGCGAGCGCACCCTGCCCTTGTCGACGACCAGCACATATTGCCGGCTCGAGCCGCCGGCCGGCGTGCGCAGACATCCGGCGATCTCGTCGAAACGCGCCTCAGCGCGCTGAATCTTGACGCCATTCTGATAGCGGGTACGGCGATAAAGCGTGCCCACCATCTTGCGCCCGGCGCGTTTCGCCTCGGCGATTTTCGCCAGATTGACGTCGCTCATCATCGCGATGAGCGCATTTGTCTCGCTTACGCTATGCCACGCCACATCCGTCGGAGCGTCTTCGATCGCGTCGATCAACGCGGTATTGCGTAGCGGCGGCGCCGGCAAATTCCACCAGAGCCAGTTGTCGCGTAGCCGCTTCGGCAGGCGTTCTTGCGCCGCGACAAGCGCACGGGTGTGAAACGGCGCGCTTGCACTCTTCCTCATCAACGCAGAAGGAACCGCGACATCCTCTCTCGCCGCGATGACGAACAGCCGCGGGCGCGATTGCGGCACGAACAGCGCCGCGTCGATGACCAGCGCGCCAAATCTGTAGCGCTCTTTCGCCAGCGCCTCGCAGATTTTGGTAAAATCCTTGCCGCCATGCGAGGTCAGCGCGCCGCAGACATTTTCGAGCACGATGATCGAAGGCGCGCGCCCCTCCTGGCGCAACGCCTTCATCAGGTCCCAGAACGGCCAGAACGTCCCCGACCTCTCGCCCTTCAATCCGGCGCCGGCGCCGGCGAGCGACAGGTCCTGACAGGGGAAGGACGCCCAGACGAGATCGGCGCGGCCTGGCAACTGCGCTGTGGATAACTCGCGCACGTCGCCGACGTGCAGCGCCTCGCCGCCCCAATTGGCGCGATAGCTCTCCGCCTTTTTGCGATCGAAGTCATTGGCGAAAAGGCAGCGCCAGCCGTCGCCGAGACCGGCGCGGGCCATGCCGCCGCCGGCGAAGAATTCGTAAAAGGCAGGCCTATCGTCCATGCGCGATTCGCTCCAAGCGCAGCGTATCCGCCCGGCGCCGCCGCCGCGACCCAAAAGAAGGGTGACGGCTTTGCGAACGCGAAACCGAGAACACTGTCACATAGGCTTTATGCTTCTGTGATTGGGAAAACTCCCGACCTGCTGGCTGGGCCAACCGGGGCGACAACTTCGCGCAGGCGCTGCCTGACGCACCTGCGCCTGCTCAGCGATGATGGAGTAAATAATGAAAAAGTTCCTGCCTCTCTTAGCGCTGATTTTCTCGCCAGCCTTTGCTCACGCGGAGGAGGCCTTCGACTGCAATAAAAAGTTCGACGGCGAGGTCGAATGCAAGGTCAAGAAGGACAAGGTCGCGGTTAAGGCCGTGGCGATCGACGGCGGCGAATGCACAGCGCCGAACGATCCCAAGGTCTATGGCAAGGTTATGAGCAAGGGCGATAAGTTCAAGTTGTCCGGCGCGCATGACTGCTTCTACGTCAGCGGATTCACAATCACGACGACGGACGGCAAGACCCAAAAGTTTTACGCCTTCTAAAAGGCGATCCGCCTGAGCGCGCCGCCGCTCAGGTGGCCACGACCATCACATGCACGGTGGGCTTCTTGCCCCAGACGGACGATACGGCGCCGCGAACGGCGCGCTCGATCGCCTTTGAAACGGCGTCGGCGTCGCGGCGGCGCGGACGCGATAGTCCCTCGAACGCCGCGAACAGCGCCTCGTCAATGACTTCGCCCATCTCCTCGCCGAATTTGCCGCGTTTCGGCACCCCGGCGAAGACGACGTCCGGATCGCCGACGAGTTCGCCCTTGCGGTCAACCGCCAGCGCGATGGAAATGACGCCGGTGACAGAGAGGCGCAAACGGTCGCGCACGGCGCTGTCGTCGTCAGTGATGACGACGTCGCCATCCTTCATCAGACGGCCGTGCGGGGCCTTCCCGATGATCCCCGGCGCGCCAGGCGCCAGTCGCACGATGTCGCCATTGCGCGCCGAGACGACCTGCGAAACGCCATGCGACTTGGCGAAAGCCGCGTGCGCCGTGAGATGATGCGCCTCGCCATGCGCCGGCACGGCGATCTGCGGCCGGATCCATTCGTACATTTGCGTGACCTCGCCGCGACGCGGATGGCCTGAACAATGCACGAGATGGTCGTGGTCGGTGATGACCTCGACGCCGATGTCGCAAAGAGCGTTGATGACGCGAAAGACGTCGCGCGCATTTCCGGGAATGACCCGCGAAGAGAAGATCACCCGATCGCCCGCGACAAGCTTGATCGCCGGATGTTCGTTCACCGCCGCCCGCGCCATGGCGGCGCGGGTTTCGCCCTGGCTTCCGGTCGCGATGACGACGGTCTTGTCGCGCGGCAAGGTCGGCAGCAGTTCGGGCGCGTGAAATCCGGGCAGCCCGTCGAGATAGCCGCAGTCTCGCGCGACCTGGATGGCGCGATCCATCGCCCTCCCGGCGACGACGACGGTGCGCCCGCAGGCCTGCGCCGCTTCGCCGATGCCGCGCAGCCGCGCGATATTGGACGCGAAGGTCGTCACCAGCACCCGGCCCGGCGCTTCGGCGATCAGCGTGCGCAACGTGCGCGCGACGTCGGCTTCCGAAAAACTGTCGCCCTCGCGCAGGATGTTGGTCGAGTCGCAGATGAGCGCCGTGACACCCTCGTCGCCGAGCGCGCGGAGCCGCGCCTCGTCGATGCGCGTCCCAACGCCGGGCTGCGGATCGATCTTCCAGTCGCCGGTGTGGAGCAACAGGCCGAGCGGCGTGCGGATCGCGAGCGCATTCGCTTCCGGAATCGAATGCGCGACGGCGACATACTCAACTTCGAACGGATGGAGATCGAGCTTTGCGCCGGCATGCGTCAGTGAGATGTCGATCTTCGGCGCGCCGGGTTCGTTCAACCGCCGCACTTCCAGGAGCCCCGCCGCAAAGGGCGTGGCGAACACCCGGCACTTGAGCCGCGGCCATAAGGTCGCGAGCCCGCCGATATGATCCTCATGCGCATGGGTGATGCAAATGCCGACGAGATCGCGCGCGATCTTCTCGACGAAGGCGATGTCGGCGAAGACGAGGTCGACACCGGGAGCCTCCGGCCCCGGAAAGCCCAGGCCGCAGTCGACCATCAGCCATTTGCGCGCTTTCGGCGGCCCGTAGCCGTAGAGCGCCATGTTCATGCCGATTTCGCCCAAGCCGCCGAGCGGCACGAAGACGAGGTCTGCGTCCGGCGTCGTCATGCGACGCCTCCCGCCGTGGTCTGGCGCGGACCGAGCGACACGTCGCCCGCCTCGATGACACGCTCGCCGTCCTGAGTCGCCAAAACAAGCCGGCCGATCGCGTCGATGGTCGCGAGGCGTCCCTCGACGGTTTCGCGCGGCAGCTCAACGCGGATGTGGGCGCCGAGATAGGCGGCGTCCTTGAGCCAAGCGTCCCGGATGCGGGCGAAGCCCTCGCCGCCGCGCCAAAGATCAAGCGTTTCGACGAGCGCGTCCGACAGATGCGTAAAGAGCGTCGCGGCGTCCGGCGCATTCGGCCCGATCGACGCCAGCGCACGCGCTTCGAAGGGCAGATCGCGCGGCGCCTCGGCGCAGTTGACGCCAAGGCCGATGATCGCGACCGAGGCGCGCGGCGCGCGCGCATCGCCTGTCGGCACGCCGACATTCTCAAGCAAAATCCCGCCGAGCTTAGCGCCATCGAGCAGAAGATCATTGGGCCATTTTAGCGCGAAGCGGCCGGCGCCGCCCGTCGCGGCGCGCAGGCCGCGCATCGCCGCGACGCCCGCCACGAAGCCGAGCTGCGGCGCGACGGCGGCTTCGCCGAAATCGCCAAGAACGAGGCTCGCATGAAGATTGCCGGCGGGCGATATCCAGTCGCGGCCGAGACGGCCATGACCGCGCGTCTGCCGCGCGGCGACTACCCATAAAGGTCCGCGCTCGCCCACCTCGATCAGACGTCGGGCTTCGTCATTGGTCGAATCGACGCTCTCCAGCGCGAGGAGGCGCACGCCGCGGGCGCGCGCCAATGATCCCAACTCCACGCGCGAATTACCTCCCTAGAAAAGCGACTTCGCCGCCGCCGCCGCCGCATCCATGACAGGCGTGGGATAGACCCAAAAGCCAAGCAGCGCCAGCGTGGAAGCGGCAAGCACGGCGCGCAGCGCCATCGGCGCGCGGTCGAAGGCCGGCGCCGGCTCGTCGAAATACATGACCTTAACGACCCGCAGATAGTAATAGGCGGCGACCGCGCTCGCCAGGACGCCGATCACCGCGAGGCCGAAGAGGCCAGCGTCGACTGCGGCGAGGAGCACGTAATATTTGGCGAAAAAGCCGGCGAGCGGCGGAACGCCGGCAAGCGAGAACATCAGCATCGCCAGGAAGAAGGCCATCCAGCTATTGGTGCGCGACAGGCCGGCGAGGTCCGAGACATTCTCGACATATCTGCCTTCGATGCGCATCGCGAGAATCGCGGCGAAGGTCCCGAGCGTCATGATCAGATAGATCGTGAGGTAGATCGCGACGCCGCGCACGCCCGCCTCGTCGCCGGCGGCGAGTCCGATCAGCGCAAAACCCATATGGCCGATCGAGGAATAGGCCATCAGCCGCTTGATGTTCTCCTGCCCGATGGCCGCGAAAGAGCCGAGCAGCATCGAAGCGATGGCAATGAAAATGATGATCTGGCGCCATTGATCTTTGACGCCCGGGAAGGCGGTGATGACAATGCGCACGGTGATCGCCACCGCCGCCATTTTGGCGGCCGATGCGAAGAAGGCGGTGACCGGCGTCGGCGCGCCCTGATAGACGTCGGGCGTCCACATATGGAAGGGCGCCGCCGACATTTTGAAGGCGAGCGCGGCGAGGACGAAGACCAGCCCGAAGATCACGCCGATCGGCGCCGAGGTCGAAACGACCGCCGCGATCCCGGCGAAAGACACTGTCCCCGCGAAGCCGTAGAGCAGCGACGCGCCGTAAAGCATCATGCCGGAAGAGAGCGCGCCGAGGACGAAATATTTTAAGCCGGCTTCCGACGATCGCCCGTCGTCGCGCGCGAAGGCGGCCATGACATAGAGCGCCAGCGACATCAGTTCGAGGCCGAGATAGAGCGCGATGAGATTATCGGCCGAAATCAGCAGCAACATGCCGAGCGTCGAAAGCATGATGAGCACCGGATACTCGAATTTTTCGAGCCCGTTGCGTTGCAGCCAATCGACGGACAGCAGAATCGACACGATTGCGCCGATGAGCGTCAGCGCTTTCATGAAGCGGGAGAACCCGTCGTCGATGTAGGCGCCGTCGAAGATGCTGGTGTCGGGCGTGCTCGACAGCGCAATCGCGACCAAGGCGAGGCCCAGAATGCCGACGGCCATTTCGTCGACAAGGCCAAAACCGCGCTCGCCGCGGAAGGCGCCGATCAGGATGAGCGCCATCACGCCAACGGCGAGAATGGTCTCGGGAAGAAAGTGGTGCGCGAGTTGAACGAAAAAGGGCATCGTCAGCGATCCGTCATTGACCAGCCGCCGCGAGCTTAATCGCGTCGAGCAGCGCCGTATGGGTCTGGATGAGATTGTCGACCGACGCCTGCGTGGCGCTCAGAATGGCCTGCGGCTGCACGCCGTAGTAAATCGTGAGCAGGACAAGCGGCGTGAAGATCGCAATCTCGCGCGGCGTCAGATCGGCGATGTTCTTGAGGCTGGCCTTGTCCAAGACCCCGAAGATCACGCGGCGGTAGAGATAGAGGGCGTAAGCCGCAGACAGAACGACGCCGCTCGTCGCGATCAACGCGACCCAGCTATTCGCCTGGAACGCGCCGGTCAGCGACAGGAACTCGCCGATGAAGCCCGTCGTTCCCGGCAGGCCCACATTCGCCATGGTGAACAGCATGAACACGAAGGCGTAGATCGGCATGCGGTTGACGAGCCCGCCATAGGCGGAGATCTCGCGCGTATGCATGCGGTCGTAGATCACGCCGACGCAAAGGAACAGCGCGCCGGAGACCAAGCCGTGCGAGATCATCTGGAAGATGGCGCCCTGCATGCCCTGAGCATTGAGCGTGAAGAGGCCCATCGTCACGAAGCCCATATGCGCGACGGACGAATAGGCGATGAGCTTCTTGATGTCTTCCTGAACGAGCGCGACGAGCGAGGTGTAAACGATCGCGATCACAGACAGCGCGTAGATGAGCGGCGCGAAATTGGTCGAAGCGTCGGGAAACATCGGCAGCGAGAAGCGGATGAAGCCGTAGCCGCCCATCTTTAGCAGAATCGCCGCAAGGATCACCGAGCCGGCCGTCGGCGCCTCGACATGCGCGTCAGGCAGCCAGGTGTGCACCGGCCACATCGGCATCTTCACCGCGAAGGAGGCGAAAAAGGCGAGCCACAGCCAGGTCTGCATCTCCTTGGGGAAATCGGTATGCAGCAGCACGGTGATGTCGGTCGTGCCGGCCTTGCCATACATGGCGAGGATCGCGACCAGCATGAGGAGCGAGCCGACGAGCGTGTAGAGAAAGAACTTGAAGCTCGCGTAGACGCGCCGCTTGCCGCCCCAAATTCCGATGATGAGAAACATCGGGATGAGGCCGCCCTCGAAGAAGAGATAGAACAGCACGATGTCGAGCGCGCAGAAGACGCCGATCATCAGCGTCTCGAGCACCAGGAAGGCGATCATATATTCCTTCACGCGCTTCTGGATCGAGTCCCAGGAGGCGAGAATGGCGAAGGGCATCAGGAAGGTCGTCAGCAGGACGAAGGGCATCGAAAAGCCGTCGACGCCCATCTTGTAGACGAGGCCCGAGCCGAGCCAGTTTTTCTCCTCGACGAACTGGAACGCCGCGCTTGTCGTGTCGAAGCCGGACCAAATGACAAGCGACAACGCGAAGGTCGCGAGCGTCGTCGCCAGCGTCGCCCATCGGATATTGCGCAGGCTCGCTTCATCGTCGCCTTTCTGCGTCAGCAGGAAGGCGACGCCGACCAGCGGCAGAAAGGTGACGCCGGAGAGAATGCCGAAACCAAACATCAGCGCAGCCCCCCGGCGATGAAGTAAGTGACGACCGCCGCGACGCCGATGAGCATGGCGAAGGCGTAGTGATAGACGTAGCCGGTCTGCAAGCGCACCGCGAGCCTGGCGCCATCGGCGACTCGCGCCGCCACCCCGTCAGGTCCGAGGCCGTCGATAATCGCGCCGTCGCCGCCCTTCCAGAACATTCTGCCGAGCGCAAAGGCCGGCCGAACGAACAGGAAGTCGTAGAGCTCGTCAAAATACCATTTGTTGAGCAGGAACCGGTAAAGACGCGGGAAGGTCCTCGCCAGCGCCTGCGCGGTTCCCGGCTTCAGAACATAGAAATAGAGCGCAACGGCGAAGCCCAGAGCCATCACCACGGTCGGCGCAAGACCAACGCCGAGCGCCACGTCATGGAACTTATGGATGATGTGATTGTCGCGGCCGGTGAAGAGAGCGCCTTTCCAGAATTCATCGTAATCATGGCCGATGAAGTATTTGCCAAAGACGATGCCCGCGCCGAGAGCGCCGAGACCGAGCACCGCCAGCGGCGCCAGCATGACAATCGGCGACTCGTGCGGCGCGTGATGGCCATGGCCATGGTCGTGCGAATGATCCTGATGCGTTTGATCGCCATCCGCATGGGCTAAATCCGCCGCCGTCGGCTCCTCATCCGCATGGTCCGTTTGAACGGCATGCTCCTTACGGGCGCCAAAGAAGGTCATGAACACCAGCCGCCAGGAATAGAATGACGTCAGGCCGGCGGCGACCACGGTCGCGACAAAGGCGAACATCGCGACGTGATGATGTTCGCCCGCGGCGTAGGCCGCTTCGATGATCGCGTCCTTGGAATAGAAACCGGCGGTAAACGGGAAGCCCGTGAGCGCGAGCGTGCCGATGATCATCATCGCGAAGGTGAAGGGAATGTCCTTACGCAACCCGCCCATGTTGCGCATGTCCTGCTCGTGATGCATCGCATGGATCACCGAGCCCGCGCCGAGAAACAGCAGCGCCTTGAAGAAGGCGTGGGTGAAAAGATGATAGACGCCGATGCTATAGGCGCCGACGCCTTCCGCAACGAACATATAGCCGAGCTGCGAGCAGGTCGAATAGGCGATGACGCGCTTGATGTCGTTTTGCACAAGGCCGACCGTCGCGGCGAAAATGGCCGTGACCGCCCCGACCAGGGTCACGAATTCGAGAGTCGCGGGCGCATATTCGAAAATCGGCGATAGTCGGGCCACCATGAAGACGCCGGCCGTCACCATCGTCGCAGCGTGAATGAGCGCCGAGACGGGCGTCGGGCCTTCCATCGCGTCCGGCAGCCAGGTGTGCAGCAGGAATTGCGCCGACTTGCCCATCGCGCCGATGAAGAGCAGGAAGGTGGCGAGCGTCAACGCGTCGAGATCCATGCCGAAGACATGGATCGTCTTGCCGGCAAGCCCCGGGACGGCGGCGAAGACCTCCTCAAAGCCAAGCGACTTCGTCAGCTGGAAGACGAGGAAAATCCCGAGCGCGAAGCCAAAATCGCCGACGCGGTTGACGACGAAGGCCTTGATCGCGGCGGCGTTGGCCGAGGGCTTTTGATACCAGAAGCCGATGAGCAGATAGGACGCGAGACCGACGCCCTCCCATCCAAAGAACATCTGCACGAGATTGTCAGCCGTCACCAGCATCAGCATGGCGAAAGTGAACAGCGACAGATAAGCGAAGAAGCGCGGGCGATCCGGATCCTCGTGCATGTAGCCGATGGAATAGAGATGCACGAGGCTCGACACCGTGTTGACGACGACGAGCATCACCGCCGTCAGCGTGTCGACCCGCAGCGCCCAGTCGACCTTGAGGTCGCCCACGGTCATCCAATTGCCGATGATCGGCGCATAGCCATGATCGTGTCCGAGCGCGACGTCGAAGAAGACGACCCACGACAGCACGGCGCAGATCATCAAGAAGCCCGTCGTGACGAGCTCCGAGGCGCGCACCCCGATCCAAGGACCGAGCGCGCCTGCGATCAGAAAGCCGACAAGCGGAAGAAAGACGATGGCGTAAATCATCGCTGGGGTCAGCCCTTCAAGGAATTGATGTCTTCGACGGCGATCGTGCCGCGGTTGCGATAGAAGGCGACGAGAATCGCGAGGCCAATCGCCGCCTCCGCCGCCGCGACGGTCAGCACGAAGAGCGCGAACACCTGACCCGTCAAATCGGCGAGCGACTGCGAGAAGGCGACGAAGTTCAGATTGACCGCAAGCAGGATCAGCTCAACCGACATGAGAATGACGATGATGTTCTTGCGGTTGAGGATGATGCCGGCGACGCCGAGCGTGAACAGGACCGCCGCGACGACGAGGTAATGCGTAAGGCCGATGGTCAGCATGGGTGTCCTCGTTAGACGCCGGTCCGGAACGGAACTTTTTTGATCTCGATCACATTTTCGCGCGTGCGCGCGTTCTGCTCGTCGATCTTCTGCCGCTTGATGTTGGGCTTGTGATGCAGCGTCAGCACGATGGCGCCGATCATGGCGGTGAGCAGCACAAGCGCCGACGCCTGAAAGAAGATCACATATTTCGTATAGAGGATTTGGCCGAGCGCCGCGGTGTTGCTCATTTGCGGAATGATCGGATTGGCGGCGGCGTCTGCGGCCGAGGGCGCCGAACTCCAGCCGAGCGCGACGAAACCCAATTCCGCAAGGACGACGACGCCAACTCCGACGCCGACGGGAAGATATTTGGCGAAGCCCTGCTTCAGCTCGGCGAAGTCGACGTCGAGCATCATGACGACGAACAGGAACAGCACCGCGACCGCGCCGACGTAGACGACGATCAGGATCATCGCCAGGAACTCCGCGCCGGCGAGCAGAAACAGCCCCGCGCCATTGCAGAAGGCGAGGATGAGAAAGAGCACCGAGTGCACCGGATTGCGCGCAAAGATCACGACGCCGGCCGAGGCGATCATGATCGTGGCGAATAGGTAGAAAAATACGGCCTGCACGTTCTTCGTCCTCTCGAGCGCTGCGCTTTCGTGCCGCTCACATGCGAGCCTGGAGGCTCGCGGTCCAATTCCTGCCCTGGACCGCGAGCCTCCAGGCTCGCAAATCCAATTACCTGTACTGCGCGTCCATCGCGATGTTGCGCGCGATCTCGCGCTCCCAGCGGTCGCCGTTCTCGAGCAGACGCTCCTTGTTGTAGTAGAGCTCCTCGCGGGTCTCGACCGAGAATTCCGAATTGGGTCCCTCGACGATGGCGTCGACCGGGCAGGCTTCCTGGCAGTAGCCGCAATAGATGCATTTGACCATGTCGATGTCGTAGCGCGTCGTGCGGCGGGTGCCGTCGTTGCGGCGCGGTCCGGCTTCGATGGTGATCGCCTGCGCAGGACAGATCGCCTCGCACAGTTTGCAGGCGATGCAGCGCTCCTCGCCATTGGGATAGCGGCGCAGCGCATGCTCGCCGCGGTAGCGCGGCGACTGCGGATTCTTTTCGTGCGGATAGTTGATCGTCGCCTTCGGCTTGAAGAAGTAGCGCATCGACAGCAGGAATGCGCCGACGAACTCGGTGAGGAAGAGCGACTTGGCGGCTTGATCGAGTTTCATGACGGCCTCAACTGCCTGCCGGTCCCGCCGGCCAAAACTGCAGCACGGCGGCGACGATGACGACCATGGCGAGGGAGATCGGCAGGAAGACTTTCCAGCCCAGACGCATCAGCTGATCGTAGCGATAGCGCGGCACGAAAGCCTTCACCATGGCGAAGAAGAAGAAAAAGAAGCTCACCTTCAGCGTGAACCAGATCACGCCCGGGACGTAGGTGAACGGCGCGATTTTGATCGGCGGCAGCCAGCCGCCAAAGAACAGGATCGTCAGCAGCGCGCACATGGTGACGATCGCCACATATTCGGCGAGCATGAACAGAACGTAGGGCGTCGCCGAATATTCGATCATGAAGCCGGCGACGAGCTCCGACTCCGCCTCCACGAGATCGAACGGCGGACGATTGGTCTCGGCGAGCGCCGAGACGAAGAAGATGACGAACATCGGGAAGAGGCGCAGCCAATACCAGCCGGCCATGCCGTAGGACGTATCCTGCGCATTGACGATGTCTGTCAGATTGAGCGAGCCGGCGCAGAGCAGCACCGTAATGATGACGAAGCCGATCGAGACTTCATAGGACACCATCTGCGCCGCCGAGCGGAGCGCCGACAGGAACGGATATTTCGAGTTCGACGCCCAACCGCCCATGATGACGCCATAGACGCCGAGCGACGACAGCGCGAAAATATAAAGGATCCCGACATTGATGTCGCCGACCGCCCAACCGTCGGCGACCGGAATGACGGCCCAGGCGGCGATCGAGAGCGTCGCCATGATGAAGGGCGCGAACAGGAACACGCCCTTGTTGGCGACGTCCGGGATCACCGGCTCCTTGAGCGCGAATTTGAGGAAGTCCGCGAAGCTCTGCAGCAGCCCCCAGGGGCCGACGACATTCGGTCCGCGGCGCAACTGCACCGCCGCCCAGATCTTGCGGTCCGCGAGGATCACATAGGCCACGTAGATCAGCAACGCGACCGCCAGCAGAACGCTCTTCACGAGCGCGAGAAGCAGCGGATACGCGATGAAGAAATCCGAAATGGCGCTCGCCCAACCGTCGCTCACGTCCAAAGCTCCTATTCCGCCGCCTGAGCAAGCCGGCCCTGCGCCAGCGCCGAACATTCCGCCATGACCGCCGAGGCGCGGGCGATCGGATTTGTGAAGTAGAAGTTTTGGATCGCCGTCGCGAAGGAATCTTTCATCGCCACGGCGGGATGGTTGGCGAGAGCGACGACCTGCGCGGGCTCGCCCGGCGCAATCTCATCCAGTTCCGCAAAGTGCGGGTGGGACTCGACGAGCAGCCGGCGCAACGCCGCAAGCGAGTCGAAGGGCAGCGGCGCGCCGAGCGCGCCGGAGAGCGCGCGCAACACCGCCCAATCCTCTCGCGCTTCTCCGGGCGGGAAGACGACGCGGAAGGCGCGCTGCACGCGGCCTTCCGTATTGACGTAAAGCCCGGATTTTTCGGTATAGGCGGCGCCGGGCAGGATCACGTCGGCGCGATGCGCGCCGCGGTCGCCATGCGTGCCGATGTAAACCATGAAGGCGCCGGGTTCGATGGCGATTTCGTCAGCCCCGAGGTTGAAGATGACATCGAGCGCGCCGGTCTTCGCCATGGCGCGCGCATCCAACCCGCCGGCGCCCGGCGTGAAGCCGAGATCGAGCGCGCCGACTCGCGCGGCCGCCGTATGCAGGACCGAGAAGCCGTTCCAGCCGTCGCTAAGACCGCCGAGCCTTTGCGCGGCCTGAGCGGCGAGCGTGAGCGCCGCCTCGCCGTCGTCGCGCGCCAGAGCGCCCTGCCCGACGATGACGAGCAGCTTCTCAGCCGGCTTTGCCGAGCGGATGAACTGCAGAAGCGATTCCGGCCCGGCGCCGAGATAGTCGTAGTCGTAGGTGAGATCGGCGCGCTCGCCGACAAGCGAGATCTTGAAGTCGCCTCTGAGCCAGCGCTTGCGGAGTCGCGCGTTGAGAACAGGCGCTTCCTTGCGCGGATTGGCGCCGATGATGAGCGCGGCGCCGGCCTGTTCGATCCCCGCGACCGTCGCGTTGAAGAGATAAGAGGCGCGGCCGAATTTCTGATCGAGTTTGGCGCCGTCCTGACGGCAATCGAGATTTGGCGTTCCAAGCTGCTCGGCGAGGAGCTTCAGCGCGAAGGTCTCCTCGACCGCGGCGAGATCGCCGACAAGCGCGCCAATGCGCGATGCGGACGTCGCCTTGGTTTTTGCGGCGACGGCGGCGAGCGCCTCCTGCCAGGAGGCCGGACGCAGCCGACCGTTCTCGCGGATATAGGGGCGATCAAGACGCTGGGTCCTGAGACCGTCGACGATCTGACGCGTCTTGTCGGAAATCCACTCTTCATTCACGAGGTCGTTGATGCGCGGCAGAATGCGCATGACTTCACGGCCGCGCGAGTCGACGCGGATCGCCGAGCCAAGCGCGTCCATCACGTCGATCGTCTCAGTCTTCTGGTATTCCCAGGGACGGCCACGGAAGCTTTGCGGTTTGGGGAGCAGCGCGCCGACGGGACAAAGATCCGCGACATTGCCCTGCAGCTCAGAAGTCATCGCGCTTTCGAGATAGGTAGTGATCTCCATATCTTCGCCGCGCCCGATCGCGCCCATATCTCCCGTGCCGGCGACCTCCGCCGTGAATCGGACGCAACGCGTGCAATGAATGCAGCGGTTCATCTCGGTCTTGACCAGGACGCCGATATATTTGTCTTCGACCGCGCGCTTGTTTTCATGAAAACGCGAGCTATCGACGCCAAAGACCAGCGCCTGATCCTGCAGATCGCATTCGCCGCCCTGATCGCAGATCGGGCAATCCAGCGGATGGTTGATCAGCAGGAACTCCATCACCCCTTCGCGCGCCTTCTTCACCATCGGCGATTTGGTGAGGACTTCCGGCGGCGCGCCGTTCGGACCGGGGCGCAAATCCTTCACGGACATGGCGCAGGAGGCCTGCGGCTTCGGCGGCCCGCCCTTCACCTCGACGAGGCACATGCGGCAGTTGCCGGCGATGGACAGGCGCTCGTGATAACAAAAGCGCGGAATCTCGACGCCGGCCTGCTCGCAGGCCTGCAGCAGGGTGAAATCCCCGGGCACGTCCACTTCGACGCCATCGACGAGAATCTTGGTCACTTCGCTCTCTCCGAAGTCTCGATGGGTTCGATCATCACTCGGCCGCCACGCGGATCGGATCGGGATGCGGATTGGCCGCATATTGATCAATACGATGTTCGATCACGTCGCGGAAATGCGTGATGAGCCCCTGGATCGGCCAGGCCGCGGCGTCGCCGAGCGCGCAGATCGTGTGGCCTTCGATCTGCTTTGACACATCGAACAGCATGTCGATCTCTTTCTTGTGCGCGCGGCCTTCGACCATGCGCTGCACGACGCGCCACATCCAGCCGGTGCCCTCGCGGCAGGGCGTGCACTGGCCGCAGCTCTCGTGCTTGTAAAAGTAAGAGAGGCGCGCGATGGCGCGGATGATGTCGGTCGATTTGTCCATCACGATCACCGCCGCCGTGCCGAGGCCGGACTTCAACGCCACCAGGCTGTCGAAATCCATGGGGCAGTCGACGATCTCATGCGACGGCACGCAACGCACCGATGAGCCGCCGGGAATGACCGCGAGCAGATTGTCCCAGCCGCCGCGCACGCCCCCGCAATGAGTCTCGATCAATTCGCGGAACGAAATCGACATCGCCTCTTCGACATTGCATGGCCGATTGACGTGGCCGGAGATCGAAAAGAGCTTGGTGCCCGTGTTGTTGGGCTTGCCGATGCCGGCGAACCAGGCGGCGCCGCGGCGCAGGATGGTCGGCGCGACGGCGATCGACTCGACGTTATTGACCGTGGTCGGGCAGCCATAGAGGCCGACGTTGGCCGGAAATGGCGGCTTTAATCGCGGCATGCCCTTCTTGCCTTCGAGGCTTTCAAGCAGTGCGGTCTCTTCGCCGCAAATATAAGCGCCGGCGCCGTGATGGACGTAAAGGTCGAACGGATAGCCGTGGACGTTGTTCTTGCCGATCAGCCGCGCTTCATAGGCTTCGTCGACGGCTTTCTGAAGCGCGACGCGCTCGGCGATGAACTCGCCGCGAATGTAAATGTAACAGGCATGCGCGCCCATGGCGAAGCTCGCGATGAGCGCGCCTTCGACCAGCGTGTGCGGATCGTTGCGCATGATCTCGCGATCCTTGCACGTGCCGGGCTCCGACTCGTCGGCGTTGATGACGAGATAATGCGGCCGCTTGGGATCGATTTCCTTCGGCATGAAGGACCATTTGAGGCCCGTCGAAAAACCGGCGCCGCCACGCCCGCGCAGACCCGACGCCTTGATCTCATTGATGATCGAGTCGCGGCCCTTGTCGAGCAGCGCCTTGGTGTTGTCCCACTGGCCACGCTTTCGCGCGCCGGCAAGCGATCTGTCGCCCAGGCCATAAAGGTTGGTGAAAATGCGATCGGCGTCGGAAAGCATGGTTTCTTCTCTTCCTCCGCTACTTCGCGCCGTCGCCGTAAAGCGACGTCAGACTCGTCAGCTTGCCCGCCGGCTCCGAAGAGACGCGGCCGATTTGCGAGCCGATCTTCACCGGGCGACCCGCGGCGAGATTGTCGAGAAGCTTCTCGAAATTCTCGGCGGTCAGATCCTCGTAATAGTCGTCGTTGATCTGCACCATCGGCGCGTTGCAGCACGCGCCGAGGCACTCGACCTCGAGCCAGGAAAACAGTCCGTCGTCGGTCACGCGCCGCTGAGGGCCCACCCGGCGATGCAGCACGTCAATGATCTCATCCGAGCCGGCGAGCAGGCACGGCGTCGTGCCGCAAAGCTGGATGAAATATTTGCCGACGGGCTCGAGATTGAACATCGAATAGAAGGTCGCGATCTCGAGCACGCGGATCTTCGCCATGCCGAGCGCGTCCGCGACTTTTTCGATCGCCGCCTGCGACAACCAATTGTCGTGCTGCTTTTGCGCCTGCCACAGCGCCGGCACGACCATCGAGGCTTGGCGGCCGTCGGGATATTTGGCGATCTGCTTCTCGAGCCACGCCTTGTTTTCCGGCGTGAACTCGAAGCTCTCTGTCTGTTTTTCGGCGAGACGACGGACGGACATTAGCGATCGACCTCCCCGAACACGATGTCGAGCGAACCCAGAATCGCCGAGACGTCGGCGAGCATGTGGTTCTTGCAGAGAAAATCCATGGCGGACAAATGCGCGAAGCCCGGCGCGCGAATCTTGCAGCGATACGGCTTATCGCCGCCGTCAGACACGAGATAGACGCCAAATTCGCCCTTGGGCGCTTCGACCGCGGCGTAGACTTCGCCCTCAGGCACATGGAAGCCCTCGGTGAAGAGCTTGAAGTGATGGATCAAGGCTTCCATCGAGCGCTTCATCTCGCCGCGCGAGGGCGGCGTGATCTTATGATTGGGCGCCATCACCGGGCCGCGGTTTTCCGCGCGCATCAGCTTTTCGACGCATTGTTTCATGATCGAGGTCGACTGCCGCATCTCCTCCATGCGGATCACGGCGCGGTCGTAGCAATCGCCATGCTTGCCGACCGGGATGTCGAACTCCATTTCCTCGTAGCATTCGTAAGGCTGCGCCTTGCGCAGATCCCAGGCGGCGCCTGAGCCGCGCACCATCACCCCCGAGAAGCCCCATTTCCAGGCGTCTTCCAGAGAGATGACGCCGATGTCGACGTTGCGCTGCTTGAAGATGCGGTTGCCGATGAAGAGTTCATCGAGATCTTCGACGACCTTGAGGAACGGATCGCAAAAGGCGCCGATATCCTCGACGAGCTGGTCGGGCAGGTCGCGCGCGACGCCGCCGGGGCGGAAATAATTGGCGTGCATGCGCGCGCCCGAGGCGCGCTCGTAGAACACCATCAGCTTCTCGCGCTCTTCATAACCCCAGAGCGGCGGGGTGAGCGCGCCGACGTCCATCGCCTGCGAAGTGACGTTGAGCAGATGCGACAAGAGGCGGCCGATTTCGGCGTAAAGCACGCGAATGAGCTGGCCGCGGCGCGGAACTTCGACGCCGAGCAGACGCTCGATGGCGAGGCAGAAGGCGTGCTCCTGATTCATCGGCGCGCAATAGTCGAGCCGATCGAAATAAGGCACGTTCTGCAGATAGGTCCGCGACTCCATCAGCTTTTCGGTGCCGCGATGCAGGAAGCCCACATGCGGATCGACGCGTTCGACGACCTCGCCGTCCAACTCCAGAATCAGGCGCAGCACGCCATGCGCCGCCGGATGCTGCGGGCCGAAGTTGATGTTGAAATTGCGTAGGCCCTGTGATTCGGGCTTCGCTGGCGCGGGGGTTTGATCGTTCATCTCGACGCGCTCACTTGCTCGCCTTCTCGTCGCCGGGAAGGTCGTAGTGCACGCCCTCCCACGGCGAGAGGAATTCGAAGTTGCGGTATTCCTGGCTGAGCCGCACCGGCTCATAAACGACGCGCTTCTGCTCGTCGTCGTAGCGCACCTCGACGAAGCCCGTCATCGGGAAGTCCTTGCGCAGCGGATGACCGTCGAAGCCGTAATCGGTCATGATGCGGCGCAGATCGGGATGGCCGGAAAAGATCACGCCGAAGAGATCGTATGTCTCGCGCTCGAACCAGTCCGCGCCGGGATAAAGCGTGACGAGCGAGGCGACAGGCGTTTCTTCCGACGCCGGCGTCTTGATGCGGATTCGTCGGTTATATTTGGGCGAGAGCAGATGCGCGACGACCTCGAAACGCTCAGCGCGCTGCGGGTAATCCGCCGCCGTCACGTCGATGAAGCACACGAAGAGGCAGTCGGGGCTGTCGCGCAGATGGGCGGCGACCTCGAGCCAGCGGTCGCGCATGACGGTCAGCGTAAGTTCGCCATAGGCGACCTTCACATCCGTCACCGCGCCGGGCAAGGCGCCGCTGATTTTAGCGCCGAGAGCTTCCAACTCAGCCGACATTCTAAATTCCTTGGCCTGCCGCTATTCCCTCGTCCTTCGAGGCGGCGGCTGCGCCGCCTCCTCAGGATGAGCGAAGTGCTTGACCCGACCCCATCTTGAGGAGCCCGCGCAAGCGGGCGTCTCGAAGGACGAGGGCGGACAACTCCTCAGTTTCGCGTCGTTAGCGCTCGATCGTGCCCGTGCGCCGGATTTTCTTCTGCAACAGCAGCATGCCGTAGACGAGCGCCTCCGCCGAAGGCGGGCATCCCGGCACGTAGATGTCGACCGGAATGATGCGATCGCAGCCGCGCACCACCGAATAGGAATAGTGGTAGTAGCCGCCGCCGTTGGCGCAGGAGCCCATCGAGATCACGTAACGCGGCTCCGGCATCTGGTCGTAGACCTTGCGCATCGCCGGCGCCATTTTGTTCGTCAGCGTGCCGGCGATGATGATGCAGTCGGACTGGCGCGGGCTCGCGCGCGGCGCAAAACCGAAGCGCTCCAGATCATAGCGCGGCATCGCCGCCTGGATCATCTCGACGGCGCAGCAGGCGAGACCGAAGGTCATCCACATCAGCGAGCCGGTGCGCGCCCAATTGATGACGT
>JALHNR010000022.1 GCA_022843525.1 Methylocystis sp.
TGGCGTGATGCGTCGTCGTCGAGCGCTTCATGATCTGCCGGGCGTATGTGCGCAACAACTGATCGTGGAAGCGACAGCCGACAAACAGGAAGCTGCGCTCGGACCGGCGATTCTTTACTGCCTCTGGCAAGGGCGTCTGAATGTCGATCTCTGTCAGCACCTCGACGTAATCCGCGTCGGAGATCAGAAAATTCTTTGCGGGCGCAATGCTGCCATGCGGCTTGTAGAGGACGGTCTTCCAAGCGTCGGCTTGGTCCTTGGTGGCTTCCGTTCCGTCCGCTGCGTAGAACCGATACCAGCGATCCTCGCCGATGCCGGCGCGGGTGATGCCCTGGATCTCGCCCCAGTCGCTACGCCCTTCGAGCGCCGAACGCATCGTCGCGTCGTACCAGCTGTCAACGATCATGGGCAGCTGCAGCGATGCAAGGTAGAAATGCAGCGGCGTCGGCGCGATGCTGTCGTTGAAGGCCTGCGACATCAACGTCGAGACGGTCGAACGATGCTTCATGTTCTCGATGTGCTGCGCGCTTGCCCAGCAGTTGCCTTTGGCGCGTTTTGGCAGCGCCACCTTTGTCCCGAAAAACGCGGCCAGCGTCTCGGGCGTCATCGGCACCTCGGTTGGCGAGAGCTGCGTCAACCCAGGACCGATATAGGGAATCACGGTCCCCGTCTTCAGCTCAGCGGCGACCTTGCCGAGCGCCTCCTCGGCTTTCTCGCCTTCAAGGAGAACATAGCTGTCAAATGGCGCGTTCATCGCGTTCACTCCCCTTCGCCGCGCTTGCGCGCATTGACTGTGATCGGAAGCGAAGTGCCGGCCGCCATTTCGGGCAGATCGAGAACCCAGCCGTTGGCGATCTTGATCCAGCCGCCCCACAAACTCTCATGCTCGGTTTCAACGATCGGCTCTTCCAGGTCCTTTTTGGGGACGTAGATCGACAAGCCGGTCTCTGGCGAACGGCGGATCATGATTTTCATTACATTGACTCCTTTGGCGCGGTCATCGCGCCCGCGCTAGTTCGTGAGCAGCTGCGCTTCCGTATGGCGCGACGCCCGCGCGATTTCCCTTAACTTGGCGACGATGCCGGGCAGCGTCTCCAGCACATCGTCGATCTCTTCAATCGTGTTTTCTCGCGACAGGGAGAAGCGTATTGCGCCATGCAACGCCTCCTCCGGCACGTTCATCGCGCGCAGCACATGCGAAGGCTCGGTCGATCCCGCCGTGCAGGCCGAGCCGGTTGAGGCGGCGATGCCGACGCGATCCAAATGGGTCAATATCGCTTCGCCCTCTATGTCGGAAAAGGCGATGTTGGACGTGTTGACGAGCCGATTGTCGACGTCGCCGGAAATCTGACACTGGCCGATCCGCTGAGCCACGCCGGTTTCGAGCCTGTCGCGCAAGGCCGCGATATGGACGGCGTCTTCTTGCAGGCGCAATCGCGCCAATTCGGCGGCGGCGCCAAGTCCGACGATCCCCGGCGTATTCTCCGTCCCGCCGCGGCGCGCCCGTTCCTGATGGCCACCACGAAGGAATGGAGCGAATTTCGTTCCCTTACGCACATAGAGCGCGCCGATTCCCTTCGGGCCGTGCAGCTTATGTCCGGAAAGCGAAAGGAAATCGATCTGCGTCGTTTTCAGATCGATTGAAATCTTGCCGACCGCCTGCACAGCGTCGGTATGAAACAAAGCGCCTGCCTCATGCGCGAGACGCGCAAGTTCTTCGACAGGAAACAGCGTGCCGGTTTCATTGTTCGCCCACATCGCCGAGACGATCGCGGTCTTCGGCCCTAGCGCCGCGCGAAAGGCGTCGAGATCGATACGCCCGCGCGCGTCGACGCCAATGAAATGAACGGTGACGCCACGAGTCTTTTGCAGATGTTCGACGAGCGACAGGATCGCGGGGTGCTCGACGGCGGTGGTCACGATCTCGTCGCGACCCTCGCGCGCCGCGAGCCCGGCCAAGATCGCCGCATTGTCCGATTCCGTACCGCCTGAGGTGAACACGATCTCGTGATCATGCGCCGCGCCGAGCAGCGCCTGCACGCTGCGCCGCGCCTCTCGGACCGCGCCCGAGACCTCGACGCCGAAGCCGTGTGATGACGAGGCGTTGCCGAATTCCTCGCTGAAAAACGGCAGCATCTTCGCCACGACCTCGGGGTCGGTGCGCGTCGTCGCGTTATTGTCGAGATAGACGCGCCGCATCGACACCCTCGCTCAAAGACGCGCCGCAGCACCCGGCACAGGCACCAGCCGCACGAATTCGCCAAGCTCTTCAATCAGCTTGGCCTGGATGCCTTCGAGCGTTGCGCTGCTCAACTTGCAGAGCACGCAGGCCCCGGTGAGTCGCACCATGATTTTGTTGCCGCAAATTTCGATGAGTTCACAGTCGCCGCCGTCGCGGCGCAGATTGGGACGAATCTCGTCGATGACGGCGCGAATGACCTGCTCGCGCTCCGGTGACGGAGCCGTTTCGATCTGGCCAGCTTCTTCATTCTTCTGATTTTCGTGCAACATAGCTTCGTCCTCCGCAACGCAGTCCCGCGGACGCGCTCTCATGAATTGTGAAGTCGGGCCGAAATTATCCGAACGACTTGCCGCAGGAGCAGCTCGATTGCGCGTTCGGATTGTCGAAGGTGAAACCCGAGCCCTGCACCGCGACGACATAGTCGATCGTCGTGCCCGTCAGGAGTTCGTGGCTGGTGTTGTCAATGAACACCTTGACCCCGCTGCGCTCAATCACCGTGTCGTCGGGACTGGCTTCGCGCACGAGACCCATTTTGTACTGATAGCCAGCGCAGCCGCCGGCCTCCACCATGATCCTCAGCCCATCGACGGGATCGGCGGCGCTGGAAATAGCCGTCTGCACTGCATTCAGGGCGCTGTCGGTCAGGTTGATCATGTCGCTCTTCCAGTATCCAAATGCGGCTGCCCCACTCAAAGCAATTCATGTGCCGCGACAATTGCGGGCTAAACAGCGCGGGAGCCCGGAATATCGGGAGGTTTTGTCTTGTTTCGTACATTGCCATCCGCTCCGTGTCGGTTCCGTCGCGCCGATCGGCCCATCGAGGCTTCGAAACTGCGGCGAAGTTTTTGCATGAGACGCGGCGTAACGAAGGATCCCCCGCGCGGATGCTGCGTACGGATTGCAAAGCGGAGAACTGTCGATGACTCAAATTGAGAAGACTGCCCTTGCTCGGTTGGATCGGGAGGGCCGCCTGCTCAACGCAGTGCTTAAGGGGCCGACCGGCAAGCCGGGGCGTTTCGGTTTTCGCGGCGACATCGCGCTCAAATTTCAGGAGCAGCTCGCCGACGAAAAGCGCCCGCCGGATTTCAGCATCGAGCAGGTGCTGACCTTCGCGAATGAAGGCGAAGCGACGATCCCGATCCTCGCCGGCTATCTGCATAATTTCGCCTATCTCGAAACAGCCCATGAAGTGATCGGCAATCTTCTCTCGCCCACGGGCGCCTACTTCATGTTCTGCAACAATGTCGACCTGCTCGCGAAATTCCGCGTCAAGCTCGGCGAGATCACTTACAATGTGCTGCCCTGCGATGAATCGACCGTTTGGAAGGAGATGATGGATCTCGCCATGGTCGACAAGAATGACATCAAGAAGCTCGACACCGGCGGCAAGCTCGACGTTCTTCTCGACACGGCGCTGAAGTTCAACGACGCTTACGAAGTCATCGCCTATCAGCAGGGCGTCGAGCGCATGGAGCCCGTCAAGAACCGCAACGAAAACCGGCCGGTTTGATCCGGTGGAGCCATGGAGCCGGGGTCGGCGGTTGACGCCGGCCCCGACCAATTTGCGCATTCCCGCCGACTGGGGTGTGACCGGCGGCGTCGACGGGCGCGGCCGCGCGCATACGCTCAAGGTCTGCTATCGCACCTCGCAGCAGATCTGACGCACTGCAGACAAACTGCTGCCTGCGGTGCTGCGCGACACGGATGGGCTCGAGGACGAGCGACGCGGCGTCATCTCGGTTTTCGATGCCCCCCCGCCCGAGGTGAATGCCTCGATTCAATCGCCGCGGAAGCCGACGCTGTGCGCAAGACGGTCCAAACTTGGCTCGGCGACGGAATAGCGGCCCACGAAATTGGCGTGTTCGTGCCGACGCCGCAGTTCGTCACTCGCACCCGCGCCGCGATCGATGGGCTTGCTGGCGTCGACGGGATAACGACCGCTCCCATGAACCTCGCCAAAGGGCTGGAATTTCGCGCCGTCGTCTGATGGCATGCGACGAAGGAATTCTTCCACTCGACGCGCGCGTCGCCGACGCCGCCGACGAGGCGGAACTCGACGATATCTAAGAAACCGAGCGCCGATTGCTCTATGTTGCCGGCACGCGGGCGCGCGAGCACCTGTTGCTGGCGGGGGTGACGCCAACAGCGGAATATCTGGCCGATTTCATTTCATAGGGGTGGAGCGAAGCGAATCACGAATAGCCGCGCCAAGCTGCTATTTCGAGATGCACTAAAACGCCCGCAGCGGACAACGATGCTTCGTCGCCGGCTCATTGCGCCGCGCGCAGCTCGCCGGGGCGGACGCCATCATTTTAGTGCCGCTCGTTTTTTTCCGCCACGCCCTCATATTCCGCGATGGCGTGAAGAAGCGCGCCGATGGCCTTGGGATCGGTAATCGCGGCGCGATGCTGGACGATCCCGGAAGCGAGCGCTCATTTTCAATGCGGCGATCGGATCGTTCTCAGCGCGGCCTGTGGCGATGGCGAAACGGAAACCCTGACGCCGTTGGAATAATTTGGACGACAACAGCCGTTGATTTGGTGCCCAGGAGAGGACTCGAACCTCCACGGCTTTCACCACTGGTACCTGAAACCAGCGCGTCTACCAATTCCGCCACCTGGGCTTAGAGCGCGTCTCATAGGGGCAGCGGACGCCTCGTGTCAATGCGCGCTTCACGCAAAAACCGAATGGCCGCCCAGGTCGCGGCGGCGTCCGCCTCGCGCATTTCCTTCGTCGTCAAATTTCGCTAGAGCCTTAGCGAGCATTTTTCCGGCGGGAGCCGGCGCGGCGCAAGCGGAGCAAATCGCAATGATCGGCGACAATAACCAAACCATTGGCGAAGGACGGGTGGTGACGGTGTTCGGCGGCTCCGGCTTTGTCGGCCGCTACGTCGTCCGGGCGCTGGCGCGCGACGGCTGGCGCGTGCGCGTCGCCTGCCGACGACCCGACCTGGCCTTCTTTCTTCAGCCGCTCGGCCGCGTCGGCCAGGTGATGGCGGTACAGGCGAATGTGCGCCATCCCGAATCGATCGCGGCGGCCCTGCAGGGCGCCTCGGCCGCGGTCAATCTGGTGGGAATTCTCGCCGAAACGAGCGCGCAGAAATTCTCGACCGTGCAGGCCGGCGGGGCGCGCGTGATCGCCGAGGCGGCGAAGGCCGCCGGCATCGCCAATGTCGTCCACATCTCCGCCATCGGCGCCGATCCGCAGTCGGCTTCAGCCTATGGGCGAAGCAAGGCCGAGGGAGAAGCCGCCGTGCTTGCGGCGGTTCCTTCCGCGGTCATCCTGCGCCCCTCCGTGATTTTCGGGCCGGAAGATGACTTCTTCAACCGCTTCGCCACGATGGCGCGCTACTTTCCGTTCGTGCCCATCGTCGGCGCCGAGACGAAATTCCAACCGGTCTATGTCGGCGACGTCGCCGACGCGGTGGCGATCGCGCTCGCCGGCCACGCCAAGCCGGGCGTCGCTTACGAACTCGGCGGTCCGGAGGTCAAAAGCTTCGCGGAGATCGTCGACTATGTGCTGAAGGTCACGCAGCGCCAGCGCCGAATCCTGAAACTCTCCTTCGGAACCGGCAAGCTTATGGCCAGCGTGACGCAGATGCTGACCAAGCTGTCGCTCGGCCTTTTCCCGAAGCTCCTGCGCATGACGCGTGATCAGGTCGAATTGCTCAAGCACGACAATGTGGTCAGCGACGAGGCGAAGGCCGACTCGCGCACGCTTCAAGGTCTCGGAATCGCCGATCCGCAATCGATCGAGTCGATCGTGCCGACCTATCTCTATCGCTTCCGCAAGGTCGGGCAATATCAGACGCAGCGGCTGGGCGAATCCGCCTCGCGTTGACGACGTCGCTTTCTGAGCTAGCGCCCGCGGGTGGACTGCGTCGTTTCCCCACGCGGGCGTGACGGCAGCATCCGATGGATGCGAGTCATGAAGGCGACGGCAAAGAGCGGCGTCAGCACGTTCAGCCCAGGCGTCGCGACGAAGACGGCGATGAACAGTCCGGCGACGAAGAGCCATAGCGCATGGCGACGGCGCAACTCTTCCGACTCTTGCAGCGAACGAAAGCGCGTCGCGGCGAAGAGAAAATATTCGCGGCCGAAAAGATAAGCGTTGGCGAGCAGAAAGGCCGCGGCGTTTATTCCCGGCACGAAGAGCAGCAGCAACGCAAAGAAATTGACGATCGCCGAAATTCCAGCGAAGCGCAGGCCCATGAAAATCGCCTGGGTCGCCGGAATGGCGCGACCGTGCTGTCCCGGCGGATAGAGATCCGCTTCGACGTGATCGGCGAGATCGTCGAGGAATAATCCGGACACCAGCACGGAGACGGGGGCGATGAGAAACGCCATCAGGAAGAACAGTCCGGCGCCCGTCGCATAGGTCAGCGCCGTCCGCAGCCAAGGATGCTCGACCATCATGAAGGACATGGCGAGCTTATCGAGCCCCACCCAGGCGAGCGCCAGCAACAGGAACGTCATGCCCAGACTCTTGACGAGGACCGCGCGGAACGGCGGCGTCACGATCTGGCGCAGCGCCGCCAAAGCGGCCTCGAACATTTCGGTCATGCGAGTCAATCACCTGCATCAATGCGCGTCGCGCCGCGGAAGTCGCAGAGCGCCTAGAGCGCTGCGAAAAAGTGAAATCCGGTTTTTCGCGCCGAGCGCGCTATGAATCTAGCGGCCGCCATCCAGATGGCGTTTCGCAGCGCGCGACGCAAGGCCGGGCGTGGTCGGAAGCCTGACGCTATTTGCTGAGATGCGCGCTAAGATTTTCAAGGCCTTTCTCGAACGTGTCGCCGATCATCTTTTCGCGGCTCATGAAGATGTTCATCGCCCTGCTCGCGAGGCTGACGTTGCCGGACATGCTCCAAACGACATGAGTCTTATGCGCTGCGGAGTCGCCGCCCAAACCCAGCGTGCGTGCGAGCCAGCGACCTTTCGTCAGTTCGCCGTCGGGAGTGAGAAAAAAGGTCACGTCATTAGCCGCCGCAAAGGGCTTGCGCATATCGAGCCTGAGGTCGACGCGCTCGGTCGGCCGGCTGTCCACGATCATCAGGCGCCCTGCGCCGACATTCTTGTCGCCGGACCATTCGAAGGCGGCGCCAGGGCCCGCTGCGGGTCCCTCATATTGGATTGCAGCGTTTGGATCGAGTTTCGCCCAGGGTGACCAAGACTCCCAATTGCGCAGATTGTTGATCGCGGCAAAAACCTGGCGCGGCGGCGCATTGATGACCGCCTCGCGCCGCACCACGAAACTATCCGGCTGGAGGTAAACGGCGAGTGCGAGCAAAGCGGCGCCGTAGAACAAGACGATGAGCAACAAGCCAGTCATAAACCCCTCCAATGCATGCGCCAGGAGAACCCGCGACACAAGTAGCGCGCCGGGCTCAGGCTTCAAATGAATCGGCAGCCTGGATCAGCGCGGCCGCGTGCGTTTCCATGAGGCGGAAATTGACCTCGCCGCGCGCCGCCGCGGCGATGAAGAAACCTGCGCGCCGCCACTGCGCAACGCCGTAACGCTCGCCGGAATCGCTGCTAACGGCGAGCGGCGACAAATTGACGACAAAGCTGTCGAGCCCGCCCGCCAACCCTCGCCCGTCCGCCTTCAAGACGGCCTCCTTGAGAGTCCAGATCGCAAAGAAAACGTCGCTCTGCGATTCCGGATCGGATTGGGCGCGCACGACGGCCGCCTCTTCGGGCGCAAAAAAACGCTCCGCCACCTTCAGCGCGTCCCGTGGCCTGAGAAACGATTCGACGTCGACGCCGACGTCGCGTCCCGACGTGATCGCCACGGCGGCCATGCCCCGGGTATGCGACAGGCTCACGTCCAGGCAGGTGCGCGGCGACGCCAGGAAGGGCTTGCCATGCGGCGTCGCGCCGAATCGCCACGCGGCGGGCGCAATCCTTTTCGCGCGCTCGGAAAGGCTTGCGCGCAACAGCGCATGTGCGGCGACATAGGCGCGGCGATCTGATTCAAAAGCGAAACGCGTCGCGCGCGCGGTTTCGGCTTCGTCGAGCAGCGCAGCGAGCTTCGGCCATTCGTCGTCGGCGATCCGCGCGACGTCGGTGAAAAACACATCGACGACGACGACGGACGTCTCAGCGTCGGCCGACGTCAGGAGACCCCGAGCTTCTTTTGCAGATTGGTCGAGGACGTCGTGTATTGGAACAGAAGCTTCTTGTCGGGATAGACGTAACGATGCGCCTTCTGCGCGGCGAGCGCGACCTCGTGAAAGCCCGAAAGGATGAGCTTCAATTTGCCGGGATAAGAGTTGATGTCGCCGACGGCGAAAATGCCGGGATGGCTCGTTTCGAATTTCTCGGTGTCGACGGGGATGAGGTTTTCATTGAGCTGAAGTCCCCAATCGGCGACGGGGCCAAGCTTCATGGTGAGGCCGAAGAACGGCATCAGGCGCTCGCAGGCGAGCTTCTCTACGACGCCGTCATTGCCCTTGAGAATCGCGCTCGCGAGTTCGCCATCCTCGCCTTCGACCGCAGTGATCTGGCCGAGCTTGAAGTCGATCTTGCCCGCCGCGACGAGCTCCTGCATCGCCGAGACGGAATGCGGCGCGGCGCGGAACTGATCGCGACGATGAACGAGCGTGATGCTTTTCGCCACCGGGTGCAGGTTGAGCGTCCAGTCGAGCGCTGAGTCGCCGCCGCCGACGATGACGACGTTCTTGTCGCGGAAGTCCTCCATGCGGCGCACGGCGTAAAACACCGACGTCCCCTCATAGGACTCGATCTTCGGGATCGGCGGCTTCTTGGGCTGGAACGATCCTCCGCCGGCGGCGATGAAGACGACCTTGGCGTGGAAAATTTTTCCCGCGTCCGTGCTGAGGCGAAATTCCGGCTTTTCGGCCGTTCCCAGCGACACGAGCGTCTCGACCATTTCGTTGAAGTGAAAGGTCGGATGAAACGGCTCGATCTGCTTCAGGAGATTGTCCGTCAGCTCCTGGCCGGTGCAGACCGGCAGGCCGGGAATGTCATAGATCGGCTTCTCGGGATAGAGTTCCGAGCACTGGCCGCCGGCGCGCGGAAGAATGTCGATGACATGCGCCTTGATGTCCAACAGGCCGAGCTCGAAGACCGAAAAAAGACCTGCCGGGCCGGCGCCGATAATGACGACATCCGTTTCGATCGCGGCTTCTTTAAGCTGGTTCATCGTCAATTCCCGACTAATTCCTCAAACGCCGAAGATCGAAGACGCCGTTCGCGTCGCCTGTGCGTCGCCGGCCGGCGCTGCGCGCGCCCGTTGCGCGGCGGCCGGCTTCAAATGTCGCCCCGTTCGGTTCGTCTATCGCATTTGTCGAGAGATTCAAACCCGCTCGGCCGCAGTCTGGAAAAATTGCGCGTCAGCCTTGCTGGGCGGGGGTGGTTAAGACCAGCCCGTCGAGTTCCGGCCTTACGGTGATCTGGCAGCACAGCCGCGAATTCGGCTTCACGTCGAAGGCGAAGTCGAGCATATCCTCCTCCATCTGCGACGCCTTGCCGGTTTTTTCAGCCCATTTTTCATCGACATAGACGTGACAGGTGGCGCAGGCGCAGGCGCCGCCGCATTCCGCGGCGATCTCGGGAATATCATTGCGTCGGGCTGTCTCCATCACGGTCGAACCGACCTCGCCCTCGACGGATCGGGCTTGACCCTGAGAATCGACGAAGGTGATCTTGACCTTTGTCGGCGCGCCGCCCCCGGGCTCCGCGCCATAGCGGGTCGCAGCATCCTCAAAGCTCATCTTCGCCATGACGCCTGTCTCTTCCTCATGCAAGCGCGACTTTCGCGGCGCTCCCGACTGTGCTTGAAGCAGGAAGCCGCGGGCCGCTTGTTCTTCCGCGCGTCGTGCGGTTGCGCCGCCAGCGCTGCCCAAATTGTCGCCGTTCAGTTAGCACCCGTCCGTTTGCGGCGCTAGCCCCTCCCGACGCGCGCGACCGTAGGCCACATTCGATGCAATTCAGCGGCAAACGCCGAAAGAGACGCGCAGATGACAGACATCGCTTTAAGCTTCCGGAACGCAGATGGCGCGCTGCGGTCGGAGCTGACCGGCTGTCTCGATTTCATGAACGAAACGCCTTTTTTCAAGCGCTATAAGCAAGAGACTTGGGACGCGCTGCAAATATCTGGAAACAGCAAGATATTGGATGTGGCCTGCGGCGTCGGCTTCGACGTCATCGGACTCGCGCGGCGTTTCCCGCGCGCCGAGGTCTTCGGGCTCGATTCGGCGCATGGCTTTCTCGGCCTGGCGCGAGAGCGGGCGCGGGGGCTTCCGAATGTGTTTTTCGTTGGCGGCGACTCCCGCAGCCTCCCCTTCAGCGATCGCGTGTTCGACGGTGTTCGGATTGATCGCTCCTTGCAGCACATCAGCGCCCCCATCGAGGCGCTGCGCGAAATGGTCCGGGTGACGCGCAAGGGCGGCAGAATCGTCGTCGCCGAGCCCGACTGGGGAACATATTTCGTCTACAACGGGAAACTCGAAACCGGGGCGAAGCTGGCGGGCCTATGGGAGAAGTCTTTCGCCAATCCCTACATCGGCCGAGAGATCGGCGTTCTGCTCCAAAAATGCGGCGTCGAAAACATCGGCTGCAGGGCGCAGGCGCTCATTGTCAGAAGCCTCGACGCGGCGGAGATCATCTTCGACCTCACGCGCGTGACGGAGAATTGCGTGTCCGCGGGCGTCTTGACGCGAAACGAGGCGGAAGAGTGGTCGAGCGCGTCTAAAGCGGCGTCCCAAAGCGGCGTGTTTCTCACATGCCTGAACATCATGCTGTGGGAAGGTTCGATCCCAGACTGAACGGGTGCGCCCCGCCGGCCTTGCTATAACCGGGCGCGCGTCCATCGGCCGATGCGCAGCGCAATGCGCGCCGCCGCCTCACCGAGCGCCCGCGCCGCTGGCGAGCCGATGTGTTCCGGAGCCGGCGCCTCTTCGACAAAGATTTGGGCCGCCTTCGCCCGGCCGCCGCCCGAGTCGACGAGTTGGACGGAAACTTCAACGACCGCAAGATTTCGGGCGACGTCAATCTCGAACCGCCGCACATCCGTCTGCAGTGCTGATTGCCCGCCAAAGTTGGCAGAGGCTGAAAGGCCGCACTTCTGCAGCGCTTCGATCAAGCGGCGCTGAAAAAGACGCGGCATCGACTCCGACCACTGCACGCCGGGAAGAACGGCGACGCTGCCATCGCCGGCGCGAATCACGATGCGATCCGATGAGGTCGGCGCGATCGCTGCGGGTTCAGGAACGAAGACGGCCGGGCCGCTGCGCAACGCGACGCTCCGCAAAGCGCCCGTTTCGCTCGTCAGATCGAACGTCTCGCGGGGCGCTTGGGCGCAGGCGGACGCAAGAAACGCAAGCGATGCGATCGCCGTAGCCTGCACGACTTTCCGTCGCGTCGCAGCGGACGCCTTCAGTTTCATGCCGACCCGTCGCCCCATTTCGCCCGCGCGCCCCGTCGGGCGCGTCGTCCTTCTAAACGATCCGCGCATCGGCTCAAAGCCACGCCTTGGGTTGATTTAGCGGCCCTGATATTCCGGCACGGACTGAGACGGCCCGAAGATGAATTGTGACGGGTTTTTCTCAACGGAACGCAGCGTGCGATCTAACGTGTCGACGGCCTTGCGCCCATCGACCGCAAGCTGTTCATATTCCCGCAGCCCCGTCCCGGCGAAACGGTTGATGCGTTCCGAGGCCCCCGCGATATTGCCGGCGATCGCCTTGATCTGCTTGGGATCAATCGCCTTGATCGTCTTTTCGCCGGCCGCAAGCAGCTGATCGAGCCGCGCCGCCGCCGGTTTAAGCGATCGTGCGACGTCCGACGCGTCGCGGATGAAAGTCGTGATCGAAGCGGAGTTGTCAGCGAGCGTCTTGCTGACCGTTTCAGCGTTCTTGAGCGTCGCGGTGATGGCCGGACCATTATCGTCAATGAGCTTGTCGAGTTTCGTGAGGACGTCGGCGGCCTTCTTCGACAGGCTTTGAACATTGACCAGCAAATTTTGGATTTCGGAGCGCTCCGCCTGAATTTGGGGATACTTCTGGCCCACTTGCGCCGTCAGAGGCGGCGCGCCGGGCGTGCCGCCGACGAGGAGGACGTCGGAAACTCCCGTAAAGCCCCGCGTCTCGAGACGCGCGCGCGTGTCGGTCTTGACCGGCGTTCTGCTGTCGATCCTGACGAGCACGTCGACCTTGCTCGGATCTTGTTCGGAAATGCCAAGATGCGTGACCTCGCCGACTTTCACACCGTTGAACAGCACCGAGGAGCCGCGGGTCAGCCCTGAAACCGCTGTGAAGACAATCTGGAACGTTTCCTGTCGGCCAAGCTGGCTCGGTCCGGAAAACCAGTAGACGAAGAGGAAGGCGGCGAAGGCGACCGCCAGCGTGAAAGCGCCGATCAGGGCGTAGTTGGCGCGGGTTTCCATTGTTCGTCCTTCTGCTCAACGCGCGCCGCAGTCAGTCTGCCGCCGCGCACGCCGTGGAAATAGGCTTTCAGCCACGGGTGGTCGGACGCGAGCAAGGTTTCCAGCGGCCCTGCGGCGATGACCCGACCTTCAGCGAGCGCGGCCACCCTGTCGCAGATAGAATACAGGCTGTCGAGATCGTGCGTCACCATGAACACGGTCAGCCCGAGGGTCTGCTGCAGCGTGCCGATCAGCGCGTCAAATTCGGCGGCGCCGATCGGATCGAGTCCCGATGTCGGCTCGTCCAGGAACACAAGCTCGGGATCAAGCGCCAAGGCGCGCGCCAGGGCCGCGCGCTTCACCATGCCGCCAGACAATTCTGACGGAAATTTGTCCGCGGCGTCGGAACTGAGGCCGACCAGCTCGAGCTTCAGCAAAGCCAGCTCATCCATCAGCCGTTGGGACAGCTCGCGCGTTTCGCGCATCGGCATCTGAATATTCTGCTTCACTGTCAGGCCCGAAAACAGCGCACCGTTCTGAAACAGCACGCCCCATCGCTGTTCCAACGCGCGCCGCTCCGCTGACGTGAGTGCGTCGCGATCCTGCCCAAAAACCCGAATGGAGCCACCCCGCGTCGGCGTGAGCCCGAGAATCGCGCGGGTGAGCACAGATTTTCCCTGCCCGGACCCGCCGACGAAGCCGAGCACCTCGCCGCGGTAGACGTCGAGATTGAGCCCGTTGACGATGGTTTTGTCGCCAAAGCCGACCACGAGATCGCGCACGCTGATAATGACGTCGCGGTTGGGGCGCGCTTGAGCGTCGCTGGCATGAGCCGAGGCGTTGGTCATCGCCGCGCTCAATAGTCGATCGCCGCAAAAAATACGGCGAACACCCCATCCATCACAATGACCATGAAAATTGATTTCACGACCGAGGAGGTGACCTGCCGGCCGAGCGATTCGGCGGAGCCCTGCGTCGCGAGCCCATCCATCGACGCGATGAGGCCGATCACCAGCGCCATGAAGGGCGCCTTGATAATGCCGACAAGAAACGTATGCAGCGCGATCGCCTCTTTGAGCAGTGACGCGAACGCCGCGGGGCTGATCCCCCCATACCACCAGGCTACGAGCAGGCCGCCAAAGAGCGCCGCCATGTCGGCGAGGAAGGTCAAGATCGGCAGGGAAATCACCAGACCGAGCACGCGCGGCGCGATCAGCACCTCGAAAGGCGAAAGTCCCATCACCAGCAACGCGTCGATCTCCTCGCGCATTTTCATCGAGCCGAGTTCGGCGGTGATCGCCGAGCCTGAACGGCCAGCGATCATAATCGAGGTGAGCAGCACGCCGAGTTCGCGCAAGACAAGAATGCCGATCAGGCTGACCGTGTAGCTGGACGCGCCGAACTTGAGCAATTGAAAGATGCCCTGTTGCGCGACGATGCCGCCGACCAGAATGTTGATCAGCACGATGATGGGGACGCTGCGAAAGCCCACCAGCTCGATTTGCGCGACGAGCGAAGTGAGCCTGAACCGCCGCGGATTGGCGGCCACATACATCATCGAGGAGACGAATTCGCCGAGAAAGCCGACGCCGCGGTAAAATTCGCGAAGCGCGTCCACGACGGATTCGCCAAAATCCGCAAGCAGAACGAAAATGACATTGACCCGCGGCCGCGCAGGCGCAACGAAGGCGCGATAACGCGTTTCATCGAGCAGGGTCGAATATTCAGGACGCACATGTTCGAGCGTGACAGCGACGTCGCGGCGCGCGAGATCATGCCGCGCGCGATTGATCAGCCAGGCGCCGGCCGTATCGAGTTGCGAGACTTGCGAAAGATCGATGGCGATCGTGCGGTCGAGATGCGCTTCCTCGACGATTCGACGCCCCTCCTCCTCCAGACGCTGAGAGGCGACGAGCGTCCAGTCGCCCGAAAGCGCAAGGCGCACGCCTTCCGGCGCGGGTTGGCGCGCGACTTTGGGCGGACGCTGCATCGCCGCGACGGTCATCGGGCTTCGCTCCGCGCTGGAGTCAGTGATCGGCTCATTGATCGCGTCATCCTATCCGACGATTGTGGCGCGCCGCTGACGCCGGCCGGCGCGCCGCCTCTTGCAAAGCCGCTTCTTGCAAAGCCGCCTCTTGCAAAAACGTCATAACTTCGTGAATTGACGTCAGCAAGCGCGTCGGCGCACATCGCTGCGCCATCGCGCCCGCGCGACGTGGGCGCTGGAGAGAGATTTGAAGCGAAAACTATCTGTAGCCATACAGAGTTACCCGATCGCCGGCAGCTTTGTGATTTCGCGGGGCGCCAAAACCGAAGCCCTGGTCGTGACCGCGACCTTGGTTCAAGGCGGCGGCGTCGGTCGGGGCGAATGCGTGCCCTATGCCCGCTATGGCGAAAGCGCCGAAAGCGTCGTCGCGACAATTGAAAGCGCGCGCGACGCCCTCGAAGCCGGCGCCGATCGCACCGCCCTGCAGCGCCTGCTGCCGGCGGGGGCGGCGCGCAACGCGCTCGACTGCGCCCTCTGGGACCTCGAGGCCAAGCTTTCGGGCGTTCCGGCCCATATCGCGGCAGGTTTCGAGGCGCTCTCGCCGCTCGTGACAGCCTTCACGATTTCGGTCGGCGCGCCCGATCAGATGCGCGCCGCGGCGGAAAGGGCGGCCGACCGCCCGCTCTTGAAAATTAAGCTCGCCGGCGAGGGCGACGAAGCGCGCCTCGCCGCGGTGCGCGCGGGCGCCCCCAACTCAACCCTGATCGTCGACGCCAACGAATCATGGTCGGAGGAAAGCCTTCCCCGCCAGTTCGCCGCTTGCGCCGATTACGGCGTCTCGCTCGTTGAGCAGCCTCTGCCGGCTGGCAGGGACGACATTCTCGCGACCCTGCCCCGCCTGGTGCCGATCTGCGCCGACGAAAGCGTGCATGACCGCGCCTCGCTCGCGCCGCTCAAGGGCCGCTACGACGCAATCAACGTCAAGCTCGACAAGACGGGAGGCCTCACCGAAGCGCTGGCGCTGGCGCGCGCGGCGCAGGAGATGGGCTTTTCCATCATGGCCGGCTGCATGGTGGGAACGTCGCTCGCGATGGCGCCGGCCGTCCTGGTGGGGCAGATCGCCTCCTTCGTCGACCTCGACGGGCCTCTGCTTCTGGCCCGCGACCGGATTCCTGGGCTGTGCTACGAGGGATCGACTCTCATGCCGCCGGCGCCGGAGCTCTGGGGATAGCCCGCGCGGTCGCCCTCTGGACTTATTGACCGGTAGCTAAGTCGTAAACTAAGTTTTAACGGATGGGGATGGGGTTCCCCCGATAACCGCCGAAAGGCTGATGACTCCTGCGAACTCGCCGCCGCGTTCTTAAGAACGTCGGCGCAGGGTAGGAGTGTCCTGTTGCTTAGAGAACCCGCACCCCGTCGTGCGCCTTCCCGCCTGCGTCGCCTGCGCCTTGGCCGCGGGGGCATCGCCGCCTGGGGCATGGGCGTGGTTCGGCTCGGGACACGGCGGCGACGGCTGTGCTGCGGAGCCCCGATCGCGCTTTTTCTCGCCGGCTGCGCGCCCACGATGCCGCAAGAGCGCGCCCAATTTCTCGGCGCGCCGGCGATGGAGCGCACGCTGACCAGATCCGGGCTGAACGCCGCCGCGGGCGAAACGGCCTGGCCCCGCGACGAATGGTGGCGCGCCTTCCGCAGCGCGGAGCTTGACGGCGTCGTCGAGAAGGCGCTGCGCGACAATCAAAGCCTCAAGAAAGCGGAAGACACTCTACGCGGCGCCGACGCCATCGTACAGGTTGTCGGCGCGAGGCTTCTGCCGGAGGTACAGGCGACCTTCGGCATGCGGCAGTCGCGCAACCCGCTGCATGGCGTCGTGGCCTCCTACAATCCGGCGCAGGGCGGATTGCAGAAGACCATGGCCTTCATTAATCCGCTCGCGCTGACCTGGGAGCTGGATTTCTGGCAGAAAAACCGGGCTCTACTCGACTCGGCGATCGGCGAGTCGGCGGCGCAGGAGGCCGAATTGGAGCAGGCGCGCCTGCTGCTGACCGCCTCGGTCGCGCGCGCCTATCTGCGCGGCTACGCCGCGGCGCGCCAGCTCGAGGTCGCGAGAGCCTTGACGCGTCTGCGCCGCGATTTGGTTGCGCTTGCTGAAACCCGCTATCGCACCGGACTCGACTCCTTGGACGGGGTGCAGATCGCCCGCGCCGACTTCGAAAACGCCGTCCGGCGCGAAGCGGCCGCGCAGGCGTTCGTGACGCTGCAGAAGGATGCGCTCGCTCGGCTCATGGGCGAAGGACCCGACGCCACGCGCGACCTTTACGCCGGCCGGAACGCGCCAGCGCCGGCGTCGCCGCCGCTGCCGCGAAGCCTGCCGCTTGAATTGCTCGCGCACCGCCCGGATCTCGCAGCCGCGTTACGCCGCGCCGAGGCGGCGGCGGCCCGGGTTCACGTCGCCAAAACAATGTTTCTTCCCTCGATCGACCTTGCGATCACCGGCGGGTTCGAGGGCTCGGTGACCTCGACGAAGATCAGCAAACTCGCGGGCTTTCTCTTCACGCCCTCGGCGATTGGCTACGCGGTCTCGCCCGGACTGCGCCTGCCCCTTTTTCAGGGCGGCCGCCTCAGCGGAAATCTGGAGTTTCAGCGCGCCGATTATGATCAGGCGGTCGACTCATATAATGAGACGCTGCTGCAGGCGGCGCAGCAGGTCGCCGACGCCATCGCCAATCTCAAGCGCGCGCGCGCCGAATATGAGGCGCAAACCCGGTACTTGCGCGCGGCGCGCGTGCAATATGACCTCGCGCAATCGCGGCTGCGCGACGGCATGAAGGATCGCCGCGAAACGGTCGCCGAGCGCGTTGATCTTCTCGAGTCCGGCTTCGCGCAGCGCGCGCTTGAAGGCGACAGGCTGATCGCCGCCGTCGACTTGTATCAGGCGTTGGGCGGCGGCTATGCCGATGGTCCGCCGCTGGCTGCGCCGAAGCCGGCGCCCGAAACCGACCCTTTGACGCCGGCCGTCGAGACGATCCAGTCCCTTGGCGGCGGCTGAACGCGCCACGTCCTTTCAGAAGAACGCGAACCCCGCAATGGCGCTGTCCCGCAAAAGCATCCGCTCCCGCAGAGAATTTCTGCTCAAGATCGTCATTGCGGCGGTAATTGTCGGCGCGCTGATCGCGTTCTCGCGATGGTATTTTTACGACCGCGACTGGGTGACGACGGACAACGCCTTCATCACCGGCAACATCATCCCGGTGCAGGCGGATGCGACGGGAGTCGTGGCCGCCGTGCTCGCGGAAGAAACGCAGCTCGTCAAGAAAGGCGACGTGCTCGTTCGCCTCGACGGCCAACGCGCAAGAGCGGCGCTCGCGCAGGCGGAGGCCGAACTCGGCCGCGCGGTTCGCGGCGTCGGCGCGCTTTACGCGCAGCGCCGCCAGCTCTGCCAGAAGGTCATTTCCCGCGCCGCGCTTCGCGACAGAACGCGCCACGATCTCGCAAGATATCGCGAGGCGACGCTGAGCGGCGCCGCTTCGCGACAGGTGCTGCAGAATACCGAGGACCAGCTCGCCGCGCTGGAAGCCGATCTGCGAGAAGCGCAGGCGGAATATCAGTCGGTCGAGGCGCGCGTCGTCGGCGTGACGCGGATGAATCATCCCGACATCGAGGCCGCCAAGGCGCGATACAACGATGCTTACGTCGAGTTCGTGCGCCAGAACATCCGGGCGCCGGCGACCGGCTATGTCGCCAAGCGCAGCGTTCAAGTCGGCAAGCGGGTGCGCCCCGGCGACGCCATTCTCAATATCGTGCCGCTCGACCATCTCTGGGTCGAAGCGAATTTGTGGGAAAACAGGATGGCTCGGGTTCGTCCCGGGCAGGCGGCGATCATCAAGGTCGATCTCTACGGATCGGAACAGATCTACCATGGAGAAGTAGCGGGACTCGTTCCGGGCTCCGGCGCCGTTTTCGCGGCTCTGCCCCCTGATAACGCGACCGGCAACTTCATTCGCATCGTCCAGCGCATTCCGGTGCGTATCGCCCTGCGGGCGGACGAACTCGAGAAGCAACCCTTGCGTCCCGGCCTGTCGACGGTCGCCTCGATTAATGTGTCCGGCCCGCTGCAATCGCCCAATCACTCGATCGTCAAGACGACGACGAATGAATATCTGACCGACGTCTATGACAAGGATCTCGCAGGTGCGAAGGCGCGCGCCGACAAGATCGTCAAAGACAACGCCATAGGCGCATCGAACGACGGCGCCGCCTGCACAGCCGCCGAGTAAGCTGTGCACGGTTAATTTAGACTCGCCCTCGCCTTTTTGAGCGAGTCTATTGGCGTGACTCGGATCACGCCGTAAGATTCGGTTCGGATATTTTAATTATCTGATGGGGAGAGCAAGCATGCCGGACGTCAGCGCGAAATCGCCGGCGGGCCAATCTTCGCCAACGCTTTCCCTCGATCCGGCGCAGGTCAAAATCTCGCAGCGACTTGAGGCGCTGAAGACGACCGAGAGCGGCCTCTCCGCCGCTGAAGCGGCGCGGCGGCTCGCGGAATACGGCCCAAACGCGCTGGAGGACAAGACGGAAAGCAAGTGGCGCCGTCTGCTCAACTATTTCTGGGGGCCGCTGCCGTTTCTCATCGAAGCCGCGGCCGTCATCTCCGCCGTGCGGCGGGACTGGCCCGATTTCGGCGTCGTCGCCGGTCTTCTCCTCTATAACGCCGTGGTCGGATTCTGGCAGGACAACAAGGCGGCGAATGCGCTCGCGGCCCTGAAGAAAAACCTCGCGCCCCGCGCGCGCGTGATGCGCGACGGCGCCTGGACGACAATCCCCGCCGCCGAACTGACGCCGGGCGATATTGTCAGCGTCGCCGCGGGCCAGATCGTCCCCGCTGATCTCCTGCTCATTGAAGGCGATTATTTGAGCTGCGATCAGGCGGCGCTCACCGGCGAATCGCTGCCCGTCTCCAAGAAAATCGGCGACGACGCCTATGCGGGCGCAATCGCCAAACAAGGCGCCATGACGGGCGTGGTCACGGCGACGGGCGGCCGCACCTTCTTCGGCCGCACCGCGAAGCTGGTCGGCGCCGCCGGCGCCGTTTCGCATTCGCAGCGCGCGGTGACGGAGGTCGGCGATTTTCTCCTCGTGCTTGCATTTTTTCTGGCGCTGATCCTCGTCGGCGCGCAGCTCTATCGGGAAGTCATCACGCCGGACGACTGGAGCTGGGATCGCGTCGGCTCGATCGCTCAATATGTGCTGGTGCTGCTGATCGCATCGATTCCGGTCGCGCTGCCGGCGGTCATGTCGGTGACGATGGCGATCGGCGCCTATGCGCTCTCCTTGCAAAAGGCCATTGTTTCGCGCCTGAACGCGATCGAGGAGCTTGCCGGAGTCGACGTGCTGTGCAGCGACAAGACCGGCACGCTGACGATGAACAAGCTCACGGTGCAAAGCGCCATTTCTTATGGCGCTTTCAAGAGCGATGACGTGTTGCTCTTCGCTGCGCTGGCGACCCAAAAAAGCAGCGAAGACGCGATCGACCTCGCCGTGATGGCGGCGCTGCCGGCGCATGATGCGCTCGATAGTTTCAAGCAAAAGGCGTTCACGCCGTTCGATCCCGTCAGCAAACGCACCATCTCGACAGTCGCGGACGGCTCTGGCGGCGTTCGCCATTACGCCAAGGGCGCGCCGCAGGCGATATCCGCGCTCGTGCGGCCCGACTCGCAGACTCTGCAGCGCTACCAGAACGAAGTGGCGGCGCTCGCCGTCAAAGGCCAGCGCGCGCTGGGCGTCGCCATGTCGGAAGATGGCGCGCGGTGGCAGCTGGTCGGATTGATCTCGCTGATGGACCCGCCGCGCGCCGACGCCAAGGCGACAATCGCCGAGGCGCGCGGGCTCGGCCTGGAAGTCAAGATGGTGACCGGCGATGACGTCGCCATCGGCGATGAGATCGCCGCCCAGCTCGGCATGGGTTCGCATCTGCTCGTCGCGAGCGATGTCTTCA
>JALHNR010000023.1 GCA_022843525.1 Methylocystis sp.
GTCACGAGTTTCGGCGCATCCAACAGTGTCTGGCGCGAGCTGACGGCGGCGTTGTAATAGTCGAAGCGCGCGCCGGCGACCGTCTTGAGCCAGGGCGTCCAGCGCACCGCCGTGTCGGTCCAGAGGCCTATGCTGCCTTCGCCGACGGCATTGTTGCTGAGCGTGTCATAGAGCTGTCGACGGACGCTCTCCTGCAACCCAAGACGAATGTCGTCATAGCGGCCCTGAAAGCCGACGCGGGTCTCGACTGGCGCGCCATTCACGTCGGCCCATCTGATCGCATGCTGGGCGTTGACGCCGACGATGGTGCGATAATCGAACTGACGAATCTGGTCGCCCAAATTCTGATGCGCCAGGAAATAGGTGTAATTGCTGTAGAGGTCCAATGTCGAGCGCACGACATAGCCTTCGACGCGCGTGGCGTGATCGCCCTCAATCTGACTCCAGCGCGAGGAAAGCGAGAAGCGCGAAGTCGCGCCGCCGGCGGTTGGGTCCATCGTGCCCCATAGCGACAGCAACCCGGCGCTGACGGCGCGACGCGGAATTTGGTCCGTTCCGTACCATTTGTTGGCGTAGCCCATGAAGGTGACAGAGGCGCCGTCTTCCTGCGTGCCGCGCGACCAGCGCAACACGCTGTTGAGGCGTCGCATATTGTCGCCGCGCTCCCAGGGTCCGTTGTAATATTGCGCTTCGACCGCGCCATAGGCGGAGCCGCCCGAGACATCTCGGTAAGGTGCGACGGCAAGAGCCCTGGCGTAGCCGAAGCTGCCGCCCGTGACCTGAAAGAAGCCTTTGTCGACTGTGTCTTTGTATTGCATGTAAATCGATCCGGCCGACGAGAAGTCGCCGTCTTGAGCGTCATAGGGGCCCTTGCGGGCCAGCACGTAAGACAACAGTTCGGGGATCAGGAAATTACTGTCCGCGTAACCCTGGGCGTGGCCATGCGTGCGCAAATTTAGCGGCATGCCGTCAAGATAGAGCGCCAGATCGGTGCCGTGGTCGAGATTGAAGCCGCGCAAGAAATACTGGTTGGCCTTGCCTTCTCCGCTGTGCTGCGTGACGACGAGTCCTGGCACAATCTCCAGCGCGTCGCCAGGACGCGCAAAGGGAAGCGCGTTGACCTCCCTGCCGGTGAAGAATTTTTCGCTTGAGGCTGTGATCGGCGGCGGCTGGGGTCCGGAAGGCTCCGCCGACGGTCGACTGACTGCGGCGACAACCGGCGAAGCGCGCGACGGTCGGCGAGTTGGCGTCTGCCGCACTGTTTGAGTGGGCGCTGCTGGTTTCGGCGCGCGCGCGTGCGAATGGATCGTTGGAGCAGTCCGACGCCCGCCGACTTGGATTGTCGGAAGCGCCGTTTGCGCCAGTGCGGTGAAGGGAGGCGGCGCTGCGATTATCGCAGTCAGAAAGCAGACCAAGGGTAAGCGCAATGACATCGCCGACTCCGCAGCAAACATGGGCCATCACTGCGAAGGGTCATGCCGCGTCGAGCGCCAAACGCGCCATCCCCAGCATAAAAGCGCCCTGCGGGGAATGTCCTTGAGAGTACGCGTTAAACTGCATGTCGGCAAGCCGATGAAATGGCGCGCAATTCTCTCATGCATCTTTTTCTCGGCAGTGATGCAGAAACATCACGGCTCGTCTGAGGGAGCGTGCGCGGCCGAGATGCGCCGCTCGCTCAGGCTTGGATCCTGCAACCTGGGCCATGCTCACGGGGTGACTGATTCCGGCGCCGCCCTAACTTCTAAGCCTGCACGACAATAATCGGGCTCGAGTTAAATTCATGACGTCGCGCTGCGAACGTTTTGCGCAGGTGGAGCTCGTGCATGACGCATGCGCGATCACCGGCGAAAGCCCGACATGGTCAGAGCGCGAGCAGCGCCTCTACTGGATCGACTTCGAAGAGCCTGCTTTACACAGATTCGATCCCAGCAGCGGCGAGGACGAGCGGTGGGTCATGCCGTGCCAGATCGGCGCCTTCGCGCTTTGCCGCAGCGGCGAGATTCTCGCCGCCTTGCGGCTGGGACTTGCAAGGATCTCCCTTTCTGTGGGCGGGTTCACCTCGCTCAATGCGCTTCCATACAATCCGCTCACACACCGATTCAATGAAGGCAAATGCGACGCTCACGGCCGCTTTTGGTTTGGCGCAAAATATGATTGGTTTGGCGCAAAATATGATCCGTTGCCGAGCGCGACAGACGCGCGCAACGCTAGCGCCGCCGGCCCTCTCAGCGGCGCGGCGCCGGTTCATTTTCTCGCTCATGGACAGGCGCTGCGTCCGGCGGCCGCGAGTGCGGTGATCGCCAATGGCATGGCCTGGAGTCCGGACAATCGCATCATGTATGTTGCGGATACGCCCACGCGCACGGTGACGGCTTTTGATTTCGACACTGAAAGCGGCGCCCTATCGTCTCCGCGGGTCTTTGCGCATTTCGAGCAATCTGACGGAAAGCCCGACGGCGCCGCGGTCGACAGCGAAGGCTTCTACTGGTGCGCGCTGTATGGCGGCGGGCGCATCGTGCGCATCGCGCCAGATGGCACCATAAGCCGCGAAATTCGTCTGCCCGTCAGCCAACCGACGATGTGCGCGTTCGGAGACGCGGACTATCGTTCGCTTTATATCACCACTGCGTCGCAGGGCGTTTCAAAGCAGCTGGAGCCTCATGCAGGCGGCATTTTTCGCTGTCGGCCGGGCGTGGAAGGACGCCCGCCGAATCTTTTCGCGGACGAGGCGCCGTCATGAGGCGGGCGTTGCGCGCTCGGCGCCGCGAGAATGGCGCGTCATCTTAAGTGGAAGCGGGCGCCCGGTCGACCCGGCTCGACGCAAGCCCCGCGACGGTGGAAGCAACACCACGACGCAAGCTCTGCGCTGGCCACACTCTCGAGCGCGCGCATCAGGACGGCGCGGCGTTCAAAATTTTCCAGCGCGAGATCGTCCCCATGCGCATTGTCGCTGCGCGCAGCTGCGTTAGGTAGCTTTCGGTTCCGCAACCTTAATATGTGAGGCGCGCCATGCCTCGGCTCGCAGAGACGGCACTGATTCTGTTCCTATTGGCGACGGTCAACGCCAGCCTCTTTGGCATCATCTATAAAATGCTGCGCTAGGCCGCCGGCGTGGTCGGCATCGGCTGATGCGCTACTTCTGCCGATCGGATCGCTATCGGCGGCTTGAACTCGGCGCGCCTTACGCAGACGCCTTGTTCGTGAGCCGCCCTATATGAAACTCTACCATAGCTTGCGGCCGTGACGGGCTGTGTTCCGTCTCCCGCACATCGCGTGGTCGTTTTACGTTAGACCAGCCAAGGCGGGCCAATGAAAGTTCTTCTGATTGGTGCGACCGGCCTCATCGGCTCAAGCATTCTCGCAAAACTTCTCTCAGCCGGCCATGCGGTGATCGCCGTGTCGCGCGGGCGCGCCAACGTCCGACGGCAATTTCCTCAGGCGCAATGGGTGTCGATCGATCTGAGAAGCGTCGACTCCGCGCAGAAATGGTCGCCCTATCTCGAAGGCGTCGACGCCGTCGTCAATTGCGCGGGCGTGCTTGGCGGAAGCGCTGCCGATTCCCCTGACGCCGCGCATGCCAGAGGTCCAGCGACGCTGTTCGCGGCTTGCGAACAGGCAGGCGTCAAACGCGTCATTCATTTCTCAGCCGTCGGCGTCGATCGCCAGACGCCCAGCGAATTCTCAAAGAGCAAGGCCGAAGGCGACGCCGCCTTAAAGGCGACGGAACTCGACTGGGTCATTCTGCGGCCCTCGGTCGTAGTGGGGCGCCGCGCATACGGCGGTAGCGCGCTGTTCCGGGGACTGGCGGCGTTGCCGATCCTCCCCCGCTTCAGGGACGCGGGGGAACTGCAAATCGTCCAGCTCGACGAGGTCGTGGCGACGGTGCTTTTTTTCCTCGCGCCCTCGGCGCCGGCGCGTGTGGAGCTGGAGATCGTCGGACCGCAGCGCCTGACCTTCAACGAGGTCGTCGCGATCTATCGCAAATGGCTCGGATCGCGTCCCGCCCAGCTCGTCGACGTCCCCGACTGGCTCATCGACGGGACGTACCGCATCGGAGATTTCTTCGCCTGGCTGGGCTGGCGCACGCCGATCCGCAGCATCGCCAAACAGGAAATGGTCCGCGGCGCCATCGGCGATCCCACGCAATGGACAAATGTGACGGGCATTAAGCCGCAATCTCTCGAAGCGGCGCTTATGGCCGAGCCCGCGGACGTGCGGGAAAAATGGTTTGCGCGCATTTATGCGCTCAAGCCGCTCATTTTCGCCGTGACGGCGCTGTTCTGGATTTCGACCGCCCTGGTGTCTTACGGACCGGGATGGGATATTGGGCTCGGGCTTTTGTACGAGGGCGGGCTGTCGGGTCCCATCGTGCCGCTGGCCGTGATCGCGGGCGCCACCTCCGATCTGATCATCGGCGTCGCCATCGCCTTTCGCCGCACATCGAAGATTGCGCTTGTCGCCGCGCTCATCCTATCCTTCGTGTACCTCATCCTCGGCACCATCCTCGTGCCGCGACTCTGGCGGGAGCCGTTGGGACCGATGTTGAAAATCTGGTCGGTGATGGTGCTCAACGTCGTTTCTCTGGCGATTGTCGACGACCGGTGATTTATCTCCTCCTCAAATACATTCACATCATCGGCGCCGCAGTTTTGCTTGGCACCGGCGCCGGAATCGCGTTCTTCATGCTGATGGCGCATTTCTCCCGCTCCGTTCCGGTCATCGCCGGGGTCGCGCGCATCGTTGTGATCGCCGACTTCGTCTTTACCGCCTCCGCCGTGGTGGTTCAGCCCATCACCGGCGTCGCGCTCACTTGGCTGGCCGGTAATTCGCTCACCGAAGGCTGGATCGCGCTCTCAATCGCGCTGTACCTTTTGACAGGCGCCTTTTGGTTGCCTGTCGTGTGGATGCAGATGCGTATCCGCGATATTGCGCAAGCCGCGGTAGCGGCGAACCAGCCGCTACCGCAGATCTACCATCGATTTTTCTGGTGGTGGTTCGCTTTCGGCTTTCCGGCTTTCGGCGCCGTTATGACGATCATATGGCTGATGATCGCCAAGCCGCTGATCTTCTGACGCCGCGCGACCGTCCCGGAGCGCGCGACGGCCCCTACCGCGTGTACCAGACGTAGATGATGGAAAAGGCCAAAGCCAGCGCAAAGCCAATCATGACGCTGCGTATAAAGCCCCCGCCGAACTCATCCATGTTGCGTCTCCAATGGTCGCGCGCCGCAGCGGACAATCTGGCCTAAGCCTGCGAAGGGCGCAACAGCGGTCTCCCCGCGACGTCTGCATTTTGTCTCGCCACATTCTTCAGTATAGTCGCGCCCACAGGCGCTATTTGGATTCCCGCCGCGCCTGCCTATAGACCCGCCGGAAGGAAGGATGCCGCGATGAAGGACGATCTCGGCGCGCTGTCCGTCGTTCTCAACCGGAGCACGGAAACGCCGGGACGCCTGTCCGGCGCGAGCTTCGTCGTTAAGGAGAACATCGACGTCGCGGGAAACGTCTCGGCCAACGGTCATCCGAAATGGGCGGCGACCCACGCCCCTGCCGAGCGCGACGCCCCTGTCGTCGTCCGATTGCTCGATGCGGGCGCGCGGCTCGTCGGCAAGACGCACATGGACGAGATGGCCTATAGCCTTCTCGGTGCCAATCCACATTACGGCACGCCGATCAATCCGGCCGCGCAAAATCGCCACCCCGGCGGCTCGTCTTCAGGCTCGGCGGTCGCGGTCGCCGCCGGCCTCGTCAATTTCGCTATCGGCACCGACACCGCCGGCTCCTGCCGCGCGCCGGCGGCCTTTTGCGGGGTTTTTGGCTTCCGCGCGTCGCATGGCGCAGTTGCGATGGATGGAATCATTCCGCTCGCGCCGTCCTTCGACGCCATCGGCTGGTTCGCCCGCGACATCGGCGTCATGGCCTCTGTCGGCGAGGCTTTGTTGCCAGAAAACGCGGAGAACGCCGAGCTAAAAGAAGCCGTGCTGCTCACCGACGCCTTCTCGGGAGTCGGAATGGATTTCGCTTCGGCGGCGGCGGATCCCGTCGACGCTCTGAAGGCGTCCGGCCCCTGGCGCGAAGCGACCCTCGGCGACGACTACTTCAAGACGGCGCTCGGACATTTCCGCAACATGCAGGCCTTCGAGGCCTGGGCCTCGCATGGCGCGTGGATTTCGGCGAACAGCCCGACTTTCGGCAGGGGCGTCGAGCAGCGTTTCGCTTACGCGGCGAAGGTCACGGCCGATCAAAAGAAAGCCGCTGAAAGTTTTCGCGAGGAGGCGCGCAAGAAAATCGACGCGCTCCTCGGTTCGCAAGGCTTCCTCGTGTCGCCGACGGCCCCGTTTCGCGCGCCGCTGCTCACCGAAAGCGAGGAGACGCTCGACGCCAAGCGCTATCAGATGATGCGCCTGTTTCTCATCGCGAGCTTCTTTGGCCTGCCGCAGATCAGCATTCCCCTTCCGACAAGCGATGCGCCCGTTGCGCTCTCGTTCATCGGCCGGCGCGGCTCGGACCACGCGCTGATCGGCCTTGCGCAGCGCTTCTGCGCGCAGATGAAGAAGTCTCTCTAGGTTTTTTCTATACGCAACCGGATCGCGCTTCGCGCGTCATCCGCTCAGCGGCGGCCCGTGTCCGAGCAGATCCTTGATCCGCCCTGTCAGCCGCTCGCGCACGTCACGATAGGCGTCGAGAATGGCCTCGCGCGAGCCCTGCGCGGCGGTCGCGTCGGGCGTCGGCCAGTAGACGACGTCGACCGCCATCGTGCGCGTAAACTCCAGCGCCTTGTGATGCGCCTCGGGCGACAGCGTCACGATCAGATCGAAATTGGAATCTTCGAGATCTTCGAACGTGTGCGGCTTATGCGCTGAAATGTCGACGCCGATCTCGTCCATCGCCGCGATGGCGAAAGGGTCAGGGGCGCCACGCTTCAGACCAGCGGAAGCGAAATAGGTTTCGCGGCCAAAATAATACCGCGCGATCGCCTCCGCCATCGGCGATCGCACAGTGTTCAGCGTGCAGGCGAAAAGAATGGATTGGGGGCGCGCCACGTTGCTCACGCATTCTCATCGCTGGCTTTGCGCTGACTGTCGGTCTCGTTCGATGAACGCCGCTAGCTCCTTCGCTTGGTCCGTGAACAGTTGCAGTTCGTTGATGTCGAGCGGCTCGCTCACATGTTGCATCAGCAGCAGATCTCGGCCTTCGGAGAAGGCCGGCGCCAGCCCGCAATAGAAAAATCCCTGGCGGCGCGCGCTCTCAATCAGGAGCGGCAAGCCGGGGTCGTCGACATGCGCGGAAAGCTGCACGGCGCGCGCGCCGAGCCCGCTGACGTCGCTCACCGCCTGGCTCAATTCGATGCCGGCGTTCGATCCGATCGTCTCGAAGCGAATCCTGCCATAGCCCCATGGGTTGACCATGACGCTGGTCATTGACCGGGTCTCTGTTGGCGTTCCGCTCTCGCGTAGAGAAACGCCGACGCCGAGACGGCTGTATGTCGCCGTCATGACGTCGCGATACGCCGGAGGCGCGACGATCTCGCACGCCCGCGCCGTCTGCAGGAAGCGGAACGTCAGCAGAAAACTCTGGCGCTGTCCGGCCGTCGGCACAGGCAAATCCTTTGAATGAAAGCTTTCGGTCGCCGCGCCGAGCAAGATCGCGCATGTCGGCATGCCTGCCCGCTCGTCGTTGCGCTGTGAGAATGTATGAGTCGTAACCGGCTCGGCGTAGATCCCGACGAGCCCGAGTTTCGTGGCTTCGTCCGTCAGCCGCTCGGTCATGCGCTCCAGGAGATGACGTCCCCGATAGGACGGAAGCACGACCGCTTCGCCGCGTTCGGCGATCGCCGCGCCGGGCTCGCGCTCGAGCGCGACATGGCCGATGACCTCGCCGCGCGCATCGCGGGTCACGACCGGAATGAGCTCTCCGCTCTGGACTTTCCGCCAATAGCGATGCGGAGAAAAAACTTCCCGGTGAACGTAATTGTGTCCGTAGACCGCCAGAAAGCAGCGCGCAATCGCCGCCGAGTCGTCCTGCTGAGGCACGTCGATCCGCACCGTTTCCGTCGTCTCTGCGGCTTCGGCGATCGGCTCTTCGTGACGTTCCGCCGCTTCGCGAGAGGGTTCGAAACCGCGATGGATCGTGATCTCCCATCCGTCGACGCCGCGTTCCCGGTAGGATAATCCCGCATCTCGCCGCACCTGCGCGCTCAGCGAACCAACGACGGCGGAAAACCGGGAATGGCCGTTGAGCAGAATCCGTGCGCGCGCCTCGCCTTTGGAGGAGGACAGAAGAACCGCCGCGCGCTCGGCGTTGGTGCGCGACCCGCAGAGAATTTGCCATGTTTGCGCGGCGTCGGCGGCGATCAGGCTCGCGGTCATCGGCGGAACCCCTTCGACAAGCGACGCTTCGCGAACGAAGGCGCGGAGCAGTTCGCTCCCTTCCGCTTCCATCGACAACCGCAGCTCGGCGAAATGATCCGAATTACCTTTGCCCATGCGGATGATTCCATGATGACAATGTGACGGGCCGCGCGCTGCGCCGCGCAGCGCTCTCATCCTTGGCGACCAAGAGCGGCGCTCAGCCCTTCCAGTGCAGCGCCGTGATCAGCGTGAAGATACGGCGCGCCGTATCCTGATCCGTGTCGATCTTGCCTTTCAAGCGTTCGAGGAGAAGCTGCGCGCCTTCGTTATGGAGGCCGCGGCGGCCCATGTCGATCGCCTCGATCCTGCTCGGGGTCGCATGGCGGATCGCCGCGTAATAGCTTTCGCAGATCATGAAATAATCTTTGAGAATGCGTCTGAACGGCGTCAGCGAGAGAATGTGCGTGACGAGGCAGACGCCCTCCGCGTCGCAAATCTTAAAAACCAGTTTGGCGTCAACGAGTGAGATCAGCAGCTCATAAGGTCCGCCATGATGGCCAATCAGCGCGAAACTGTTTTCCTCGATGAGATCGTAGATGGCGATGGCGCGCTCATGCTCCTGATCCGCCGAGCCGCGGCCGATCGAGTTTTCGTCGAGCGTGACGGAGATCAGCCGCTTCGACTCGTTTGACTCCACCCTCACGCCTCGAGCTGATTGAGGCGGATCGACACCGAACGCGCATGGGCCTGCAAGCCTTCGGCCTCGCCAAGCGTGACGGCGGCGGCGCCGATGGCGCGCAGCGAGTCCGCGTCGCATTTCAGGATCGACGTGCGCTTGACGAAGTCGAGCACGCTCAGACCCGACGAAAAGCGCGCCGAGCGCGCCGTCGGCAGCACATGGTTCGAACCGCCGACATAATCGCCGACAGCTTCGGGCGTATAAGCGCCGATGAAGATGGCGCCGGCGTTGGAAACGCGCGCGGCGAGGTCCTCGGCGTCTTCGCTGATGATTTCGAGATGTTCGGCCGCGATGCGGTCGGCGAGCGGAAGCGCGTCGGCGAGCGTTTTCACGATGATCGTCGCGCCATAGTCGCGCCAGGAGGCGCCGGCGATCTCCTTGCGCGAAAGCGTCGAGAGATGCCGTTCGACGGCGGCGACGACCGAGTCGGCCAGCGAGGCGTCGTCGGTGATCAGGATCGACTGCGCGGATTCGTCATGCTCGGCCTGCGCAAGCAAGTCCGCCGCGATCCAGTCGGGATTGGCGGTCGCGTCGGCGAGGATCAGCACTTCAGAAGGGCCGGCGATCATGTCGATGCCGACCTGGCCAAAGACGCGGCGCTTTGCCGCCGCCACCCAGGCGTTGCCCGGCCCGACGATCTTGACGACGGGCGCAATCGTCTTCGTGCCATAGGCCAGCGCCGCCACGGCTTGCGCGCCGCCGACGCGATAGATCTCGTCGATGCCGGAACGTTTCGCGGCGGCCAGCACCAGCGGCTCCACGTGGCCGCCGGGCGTCGGAACCACCATGACGATGCGCTTCACGCCGGCGACCTTCGCCGGCACGACATTCATCAGCACGGAAGACGGATAGGCGGCGGTGCCGCCGGGCACGTAGAGGCCCACCGAGTCGAGCGGGGTCCAGCGCCAGCCGAGTTCGACGCCTGCTGCGTCCCTAAAGCGCAAATCCTGCGGCTTCTGCCGCTCATGGAAGGTGGTGATGCGATCGAGCGCGAGATCGAGGGCCGCGAGCTGCTCGGCGGAGCATTTGGCTTCCGCCGCCGCAACCTCCTCGCGGGAGACGGCGATGCCGGTCGCCTCAAGGTCGATGCGGTCGAAACGCTTGGAATAGTCGATAAGCGCCGCGTCGCCGCGGGCGACGACGTCGTCAATGATGCCGCGGACCGTATCGTCGACGTCCTGCGACGACTCACGCTTCATGGCGAGCAGCGACGCGAAACGCTGTTCGAAATCGGGCGCCGCAGCGTCCAAACGCAGGGTCATGATCCTCTCCAGCCGGGAAGTCCGGCTGTCATGGCCCTCGGGGAGCGTGCTCGTCAAGTTCGCCGCTGAAATCATGGCTCGGTCGGGCGGCGACCTTCCAGCGCGGTCCCACGTCGCAAAGTTGCGCCTCGACGCATTCGACATCGAGCGCGATCGACGCGCCCCCCGCGAAAAAGAGCCGGATGACTCCCGACGGGGGTTCGGGGTCGGGCTCGAAGGTGACCGCCAGAAGTTCGAGGATCGCGTCGGGCTGGTCGCGGCAGATACGCTGGCAGCGCACGCGCTGGACGCCTTCGAAATGCAGGCCGCAGCGGCAGCGCTCCAAGCGGCCGTCGAGTTCTGCGGCCCAGTCGAAACGCGACCCAACCAGGGCGAACCGGCGCTTGTCGGCAAGAAAGGCGATGTCGCCGACGCGCACCAGGGCGTCCTGCAGATGCGCCGAGAGGAGCGAAAGATCTTCGCTGTCGAGCGCATGCAGACGCAAGGCGAGTTCACAAGGCCGATTGGGTGGTTCCATGTCCTCTCCTCCTTCGCCCGATATGGCGAAGGGCGCGGGGGGGCGCAACCCTATGGGCGGCGTCAAGCTAAGTTAATGGGAATTTCTCGGGTTACAGCACCCTCGCGCCACTGCCGGGCCGCCTTCATTAGCCCAGCGATTTCACGCCATCCCTCCCTCTTTACGGGGAGGGCGGCGAGCGAAGCGAGCCGGGTGAGGCTTAATCACCCCCACCCGCTCGCCTTCGGCGAGCGATCTCCCCACAAGGCGGAGGTAGGCGCGCTCAATCCTGAAACGGATTGTGCACGAGGATGGTGTCGTCACGTTCGGGGCTCGTCGAGAGCAAGGCGACCGGCGCCTCGATCAGCTCCTCGACGCGACGCACATATTTGATCGCCTGCGCCGGCAGATGCGCCCAGGAACGCGCGCCGCTCGTCGATTCCTTCCAGCCGGGGAAGCTTTCATAGACCGGCTGCACCCGCGCCTGCGCCGCTTGCGAGGCCGGCAGGCGCTCGATACGCTTGTCATCAAGCATGTAATGCGTGCAGATTTTGATCTCGTCGAAACCGTCGAGAATATCGAGCTTCGTCAGCGCGACGCCATTGATGCCGGACGTCTTCACCGCTTGGCGCGTGAGCACGGCGTCGAACCAGCCGCAGCGCCGCCGCCGCCCGGTATTGGTGCCGAATTCTCGGCCGCGATCGCCGATCAACTGGCCAATCTCGTCATGGAGTTCGGTCGGAAACGGGCCGCCGCCGACGCGCGTCGTATAGGCCTTGGCGATGCCGAGCACATAGCCGATCGCGCCGGGCCCAAGTCCCGAACCGCTCGCCGCCGAGGCGGCGACGGTGTTGGACGACGTCACATAGGGATAGGTGCCGTGATCGACGTCGAGCAGCACGCCCTGCGCGCCCTCGAAGAGGATGCGCTTTCCGGCGCGGCGATTGTCTTCGAGCAGCTCCCACACGGCGTCCATGAACGGCAGGATGCGCGGCGCGACGGACAACAGCTCCTCGCGCAGGGCTGCGGGGTCGACCTTGGGCAGGCCCAGGCCGCGCCGCAGCGGATCGTGATGCGCGAGCACGCGCGCGATCTTGTCGTCCAGCAGGTCCGGCTCGGCAAGGTCCATCAGGCGGATCGAACGGCGGCCGACCTTGTCCTCATAGGCGGGTCCGATCCCACGCTTCGTCGTGCCGATCTTGGCGCCGCCGCCCGCGTCCTCGCGATGCGCGTCAAGTTCACGATGCAGGGAGAGGATCAGCGGCGCGTTTTCGGCGATCTTGAGATTCATCGGTGAAATCTCGACGCCCTGCTCCCGCAGCCGGTCGATCTCGCCGATGAGGAAATGCGGGTCAACGACGACGCCATTGCCGATGACGGAAAGCTTGCCGGGCCGCACGATGCCCGAAGGCAGCAGCGCCAGCTTATAGGTCACGCCGTCGATGACGAGCGTGTGCCCGGCGTTATGGCCGCCCTGAAAGCGCACGACAACGTCCGCCTCGAGCGACAGCCAGTCGACGATTTTGCCCTTGCCCTCGTCGCCCCACTGGGCGCCGACCACCGCCACATTCGCCATGGCCGTATCTCGATCTCCAAATAGAAAAAGCCCCGCGCGGTAACGCCGGGGCTCGTTACCGCCGGGGTTTAGCGCATGCCGCCGGGCCGGTAAAGGCCCGGCCAACCGGCCCGCGAGCAGGAACTTCGAGCGGTCTTTTCGGTTGGAAACAGATAAGGGGAGGTAGAATGCATGCCGACCACGGTCGCTCGCGTCGCACAAAACACCGATGAGGACATCAACCGCGCCATTCGCCAGGCGACGCAGGCGCGCCTGTCCCACTTTGCCAAACACCCGGAGAAGATCGACGAACGTTTAGAGGAGCTTGATCGGGAGTGGGACATCGAGCGGGCGCTCGAAGCCAACGCCTCCTCTTTGGCGCTCGTTGGGCTTGCGCTCGGCCTAACGTCAGATCGCCGCTGGATGGCGCTGCCGGTTCTGGTGAGCGGCTTCCTTCTCCAGCACGCGCTGCAGGGCTGGTGCCCGCCCTTGCCGCTTCTGCGTCGAATGTCGTTCCGAACGGCCGAGGAAATCAGCCAGGAGCGCAACGCGCTTAAGGCGCTGCGCGGCGACTTCGACAAAGTGAAGAAGGCCGACAACAAGGTTCAGGAGGCGGCGCGCGCCGCCGGGCTCGGCTGCGAGATGCACGGACGGACCGTGCATTAGGATCTATCGCCACTGCTCTGGACGGGAATATTGTGGATCTTGAGCCGCGGCGCCTGCGACGTCGGCGCCATCGCCCGGGCTGGGGCGAATATGCGATCTGTCAACGGAGAATCGCTGCCGTTCCAGCTGGCCGGGCTCCGCGAAGGGAAACGCATGCTAAGCCGAGGTCTCGCCGTCGTCGCCGCGCTCGCTGTGTTGACGCTTCCGATGCTCGCCACTGCGCGGGACAACGCGCGGGTGCAGCGCGTGACGTTCAGGGATGGACGCGCAACGTTGAATGGCCGCATCAAGGGCTACGACTACGTCGACTATGTTTTTCCTGTCGGCGCGGGAGAATCCATGCGGCTCAGCCTGAAGACCGACAGGCTCAGCAACTACTTCAACCTGAGCGCCCCGGGCGCCCAAGAGGCGATGTTCATCGGCTCTGTGTCAGGGACGGATTTCGCTGGAACGGCGCCGCTCGCGGGCGATTACACCGCGCGCGTCTATCTGATGCGCAGCGCGGCGCGGCGCGGAACCGTCGCACACTATGCGCTCTCCATCGAGTTGGGACAGAAGAGCGCGACTGAGCCCAAGGGCCCGGACTATGCGGACGGACTGACCGGCGGGCCGGATTACTGGGAAGTTTTCGGCGTCGTATCCGGTGAAGCCCTCGCACTGCGCGAGCGCCCTTCGGCCAAGGCGAAGCGCGTCGCCGATCTGGCGAACGGCGCAGTTCTAACGAATCTCGGCTGCAGGAATACGGGCGGCGAACGCTGGTGTCGGGTCAAAGACCAGGCCGGCAAAAGGCGCGGTTGGGTGAAGGGCGGACATCTGCGGGAATCCGCTGGACCGAAATAATCAAGCCCTGTGATACGGGTGCCCTGAGAGTATCGTCATCGCCCGATAAATCTGCTCCGCCGCGAGGATGCGCGCCAGCTGATGCGGCAGCGTCATCGCGCCGAAAGAGATTACGGTGGTCGCTCGCGCGCGGACGCTCTCGTCGAGCCCTTCGGCGCCGCCGATTGCAAACCACAGCGCCTTGCAGCCTCGGTCGCGTTCGGAGGCGATGAATTGCGCGAAGGCTGCGCTCGTCTCCGCCCTGCCCCGTTCATCAAAAACCGCAAGCCGCGATTCGGCAGGCAGCGCCGCAAGCAGTTCCATCGCTTCGCGCGATGACCGCTCGACGCTGGAGGAGGCCTTGCTCTCGTCGATCTCCTTGAGTTCGAGACCTTCGAGGCCCAGCCGCCGCAAGGCGCGGATGCGCTGGGCGTAGCGGGCGAAAAGCTCTCGCTCGGGACCTGCCTTCAGGCGGCCGACGCAGATCAGTCCCAGTTTCATCCGACGCCAAGCGAGACGGAGGCGAGATGGACAAGCGACGCCAAGGCGCGCTCGCGTCCGCTTCCGTCAGACCAGGCGAATCTCCACCGGTCGGTCGCCGCCCCACATCTTTTCAAGATTGTAGAACTGGCGGACCTCGGGCCGGAAGATGTGGACGATGACGTCGCCGGCGTCGATCAGCACCCAGTCGCACTGGGACAGGCCTTCGACGCGCGGGGCAATGACGCCCGCCGCCTTCAGGGCCTTGATCGCCTTGTCGGCGATGGCGCCGACATGCACGGTGGAACGGCCCGTCGCGATGATCATGTCATCGGCGAGCGCCGTTTTTCCACGCAGATCGATGGAGACGATGTCCTCGGCCTTGGTTTCGTCCAGGCTGGCGAGAACCTTTTGCACGATTGAGCCGGTCAAATGGGCGCTTGCGCCAATTTCCGGTCGGAGCGGACCAGGAGCCGCACCCGGATGAACACCTGTCGACAGCGTTGCAACCCTCATGCTTCGCGGCCCAAAGCCCGGAAGAGAGCCCGCCGCCACACAAGGATGGGGCTCTTGCTGAAAAATTGCAATAGAAACTGCGGGGTTGCCGAGCCCAGCAAAGAAAAAAGCCCGGCTCAAACGCCGGGCTTTGGAAGGCGGTTCGGGCTAATCGAGAGGCGGGAGGAACCTCAAAGCCGGAACAAGGGAAGCATAATCGATTTGCGCCGAAAGCGTAGGACGAAATTGTCGACTCGCCATTCGGCGGTGCAAAAAGCGGGGAAAAACTGCTGAATTTGTGCTGTGAGAGGCGCGCTGCGGGCGTCCGATTCGGCTAAGTTAACAAAGTGTTGCGAAGCGCATCAATCGGCCCAGTGCTCAAATTGCAACACATGTCAAGTTTGTCGCCGGAGCCCTGCTTTCGTCGGTCACTTTATGGCGAAATCATGGAATTAGAACCATGGAGCCGCTGGTGGCGCGTGATTCGAGCGCGGCGTGCACCTTGGCGGCGTCGGCGAGCGGATACCGCGCCGGCTCGGCGATCGTCACGAAGCCTCGCTTCACCGCATGGACGAGATCATCCATCATCTCCTCATAATCGCGCCGCCGGGCGATATGGGTGAAAAGCGAGGGGCGGGTCGCATAAAGCGATCCTTTCAGCGCCAGAAGGCCGAGGTCGAAAGCCGCGATCGGACCGGAGGCTGAGCCAAAACTCACGAACATGCCGAGCGGCTTCAGGCAATCGAGCGAAGCCGGAAACGTCGCGCGCCCGACGCCGTCATAAACGACATCGCATAGCTTGCCCTTGGTGACGTCGCGCACGCGCTCGACGAAATTTTCCTCGCGATAAAGAATCGTATGCTTGGCGCCGGCTTCCGCCGCGATCTTCGCCTTTTCAGGAGAGCCGACGGTGGCGATCACCTTTGCGCCCAACGCATTCGCCCATTGGCAGAGGATCTGCCCCACGCCGCCGGCGCCGGCATGGACGAGAACGAGATGGCCTTTCTCCACCTTGAAGGTCCTGCGCAGCAGATATTGCGCCGTCAGCCCCTTCAGCATCATCACCGCGCCCTGCTCATAGCTGAAGGATTTCGGCAGATGGATGACTGAGCCGGCGGCGATGTTGCGCGCCTCCGAATAGCCGCCAAGCGCGCCGACATAAGCGACCCGATCCCCGACCTTGAAGTTCTTGACGTTCTTGCCGACGGCGATCACCTCGCCGGCGCCTTCATGTCCAGGGATGAACGGATATTCCGCCGGATAAGCGCCGGTACGGCGGTAGACGTCGATGAAATTGACGCCAATGGCGCCGTGGCGAATTTGCACGTCGTCGGCGGTCGGAGCCGGCAGATCGACGTCTTCCATAACGAGCGCATCCGGCCCGCCGGGCTGATGCACGCGAATCGCCTTAACCATCGACATTTCCTTTCGCGATCGCGCCGCCCTCGCGAAAAAGCGGCAAAATCAGAAAATAGCAGCCCGTCGCGACCAGAGCCGTCTTTACCAGGACGGAGGCCGCCGCAAGATCCTGTGCGACCGCCGCGACAGCCGCCGCGCCCCAGACGCCGGTGACGACGAGCGTTACCAGTCGCAGCCGCTTAACGCGCAGCGGATGAACAAAGGCGACCGGAACGAACATGCAAGCCGCCGTCACGACAATCAGCGTGAGACTCGCGGCGGCCGGCGGCCGCAGCACGAGGAGATAAAAGACCACGATGTTCCAGAGCGACGGAAATCCGCGAAACCAGTAGTCGGCCGTCTTCATTCGCCGATCCGCGAAATAGAGCGCCGAACAGGCGCAGACCGCGGCGCAAACGGGCGCGGCGAGCGCTGGGTCCAAGAGGCCGGAGCGCCATAGCGCCACAAGCGGCGTGACCACATAGTTGAGAAAGTCGACGACGAGGTCGAGCGCGACGCCGTCGATGAAGGGCGCCGTTTCCGTCACCCTGAAATGCCGCGCCAGCGTTCCGTCGACGGCGTCCACGACGAGCGCCGCGCCGAGCCAGGCGAACATCGCCGCAAAGCGGCCGTCGGCCGCGAGGAACAGCGCAATCAGGCCGAGCGCCGCGCCGCTCGCGGTGAAGAGGTGGACAGAAAGGCCGATGAAGCGAGAAGACGTCACGGGCGCGGAGGATTGGAGAAGCGGGACGTGAGCCTATCACCGCGATGACGCCAAGCCAAAGCCATCCTGCTTGCCCGCGCTGCTCGCGCTCCGAAGACTCTCCCGCTATAACGGGCAAAGGAGACGAATGAGATGAACGCGGCGCACGAAAACACCAGATCGGACATTCTCGTTGCCGGCGCCGGGGCGACCGGCCTTGCAGCGGCGCTAGCCTTTGCGCGCGGGGGATTCAAGACGACGCTCGCCGGGCGCATTCCGCCCCCGCTGCCGGGCCGCACCGTCGCCTTGTTCGAATCATCCGTCCGATTTCTCGATGCGCTCGGCGCGTTGGAGCGGGTCAGAGCGCGCGGCTGCGCCGTCGAAGCGATCCACATGATCGACGACACCGATCAGTTTCTGCCGGTGCCGGAACTCAGCCTGCGGGCGCGCGAGATCGGTCTGCCGGCGCTCGGCGTCAATGTTTCGAACGACGACCTCGTCGCGATCCTGCTGGATCTTTGTCGCGGCCGTTCTGAAATCACGTTCGTCGACGCCGACATCGCGGATTATGAATTCAACAGCGACGGCGCCGTCGCCGTCCTCACAGACGGACGGCGGCTCCAGGCGGACTTCATCGTTGCGGCGGACGGGCGCAACAGCCGCGCCCGCGCTGTCGCCGGAATCGACGTGAAGGAATGGACCTATCCGCAGATCGCGCTCACGATGATGCTGCGCCACGAGTTCCCGCACGAAAACGTCTCGACGGAATATCACACGCGCTCGGGCCCTTTCACGCTGGTGCCGCTGCCCGCGCGAGAGGATGCGCCGAACCGTTCGAGCCTCGTCTGGCTGATGAGCGTCGCCGACGCGCGGCGACGTCTCGCGAAGCCCCGCGAAGAGCTCGAATTTGAAATCGAGGATTACGCCAAGTCTGAACTTGGCGCGATGCGCATCGAAGGCGACATCGGGCAGTTCCGCATGGGCGGCATGCAAGTGTCGAAGCACGCCACGGGCCGCCTCGCGCTCGTCGGCGAGACCTGTCACATCTTTCCGCCGATCGGCGCGCAAGGACTGAATTTAAGCCTGCGCGACGTGGCCGATCTTGAGGATTGTCTCGCCAGCGTCGATCTCAAGAACCCGCGCGAATTGTCGCGGGCGCTGGCGCGCTACGACCGTCACCGGCGCGCCGACATCGGCTTCAGAACGCATGGCGTCGACCTGCTGAACCGGTCGCTGATCATACCCTATCTGCCGGTGGATTTGCTGCGCGGCGCAAGCTTCATCGCCATGGCGGCGCTCGGGCCGCTGCGGCGCGCGGTCATTCGCGAGGGCGTGTTACCGCATCTCGTTTTGCCGCGCCTGATGCGACGGCCGGCGCAGAAGCACGAAGTCGCCGGCGCTCCGCGCGGGCGCGCCGGCCTGCGATCTTAGAGGCTGCGCTTAAGCGCCGCGGCTCATGCGACGCTACTTCGAAGCAATCTTGATCTTCCTTTCTTCCTTCTGAGACTCGGGCATTTTTGGCAGCTGGATTTTCAGCACGCCCTTTTCGAAATCCGCCGTGATCTTGTCTACATCGACTCCCTCGGGAACCCGAAAGGCGCGGCGGAAGGAGCCATATCGGCGCTCGGAACAGTAATAGCCTTCCTTCTTCTCTTCCTTCTCTTCGCTCTTTTCGCCCGAAATCGACAATACGCCGTTCGCAAGCTTCACATCGACGCTCTTTTCATCGAGCCCCGGCAGTTCGGCGGTGATCTCGTATCCGCCGTCCTTTTCAACAAAATCGACGGGCGGACTCGCTGACCACTGCAACATCATCCGATCGAACGGCTGAAAGTCGGCGAGGCTTCGGCGCGACGGAAAGTCATCAAACAGGCGATCGAATTGCCGCTGGAAGGATTCTAAAGGGCGCCAATCGAAAACGCCGGAAGCCTGCGTGGATTCTCTTGCCGCTGGCAGCTTGCTTTGTTCGGCCATGCTGATCTCCCTCGTCACGGACGATCGCCGAGCAACCAAAATTCAGTAACGATGGCGCTGACGATCCATCTGGAAACGTTAGTGAAGTGGAGCGTCAGAGGTGTGACTTCAACGGGCGTGTTTGCGCCAATTTGTCGCGATCAAGCTCGTCGGATTCCCCAAGCGACAACAGTCCTGCGTCGCCACCCGAAGACGCAGTGTTGATCGTCAGCGTCGTCTCATGAAGAAATCGCCGCAGATAATCTGGCCCGCCCGCCTTCGGGCCAGTGCCGCTCAAGCCGAACCCGCCGAAGGGCTGGCTGCCCACGACCGCGCCGATCATATTGCGATTGACGTAGATATTGCCGGCGGACGCCTTGCGCGACAATGCGCGGATGCGCTGTTCGATGCGCGTATGCATCCCGAGCGTGAGCCCATATCCGCTGGCTTCGATGTCCGTGAGCAGTTGCGGCAGGCGCTCCGAACGCCACGTCGCCACATGCAGGACGGGTCCGAAGATCTCTTCCTGCAAATCCTCGACGCGATCGAGTCTGACGATATGCGGGGCGACGAAAGTTCCTGTCGATGGCGCGACGCCGGCGTAGAGAATTCGCCCGGCTGCGCGCTGACGCGAAAGATAGGCGTCGAGTTTGCCCTTCGCCTCCGCGTCAATCGCCGGGCCGACATGCGCGCCGATCTCGCGCGGATCGCCCACGCGCAACTCGCGCGCAGCGCCAATCAGCGTCTCGAGGCAGGCGGTCGCGATCTCCTCTTGCAGGCACAAGAGCCGCAAGGCTGAGCACCGCTGGCCCGCCGATCGGAACGCAGACGTCATGACGTCGTCGACGACCTGTTCGATCAGCGCCGTCGAATCGACAATCATCGCATTGATCCCGCCCGTTTCGGCGATGAGCGGCGCGATCGCGCCATCTCGCTCGGCGAGCGTGCGATTGATCCGCTGCGCAACTTC
>JALHNR010000024.1 GCA_022843525.1 Methylocystis sp.
ATTTTCATCGACGAACTCGACGCGTTGGGGTGCGCGCGGGGCATTTCGGGCTTAAGCGGCGGGCACGACGAAAAAGAGCAGACCCTTAACCAGCTCTTGAGCGAACTCGACGGCTTCGACCCGACCATCGGCGTCGTTCTGCTCGCGGCGACCAATCGTCCCGAAGTGCTCGATCCGGCGCTGCTGCGCGCCGGGAGGTTCGATCGGCAAGTTTCGGTCGATCGCCCCGACAAGAATGGGCGCGTCGCGATCCTTCTCGTGCACCTGAAGAAAATCAAGCTCGACGCCGACGTCGACACTTCCCAGATCGCGGCGCTGACGCCGGGCTTCACGGGCGCCGATCTCGCCAATCTGGTCAATGAAGCGGCGGTGCTGGCGACGCGCCGTCATGCGCAGGCCGTGTCGCTCGACGATTTTACCGCGGCGGTCGAGCGGGTCATCGCCGGCCCCGAAAAACGCAAGCGGCTGATCAATCCGCGCGAACGTCGGATCGTCGCTCATCATGAGATGGGCCATGCGATCGTCGCCATGGCGCTGCCAGACGCCGACCCGATCAAAAAAGTTTCGATTATTCCGAGAGGCATGGGGGCGCTCGGCTATACGATTCAAATGCCGATCGAAGACCGCTATCTGATGACTCGCACGGAACTCTTAAACCGCATGACCGTGCTGCTCGGCGGACGCGCTGCGGAAATGGCTATTTTTAGTGAGGCGACGACTGGCTCCGCCGACGATCTCCAGCGTGCGACCGAGATGGCGCGCGCCATGGTCACGCGATACGGCATGGAGCCGGAAATCGGGCAGGCTTCCTTCGCCGCCGAACGTCCACGCTATCTCGATTTGCCGGGGTTGAGCCCGATGCAGTCCGAAGCCAGTGACGAGACAAACGCCAAAATCGACGCGGCCATCTGCAAGCTCGTCGATGAGGCCTTTGACCGCGCGATCTCCATATTGCAAGCCTGCGCTGCGGTTCATCGGGAGTCGGCGCAGCAACTGCTCGAAAAGGAAACCTTCAGCGAGGAGGATCTCGCTCCGATACGAGTCGCGGTGCGGGAGCGCGCCGGCAATCCGGTAACGCCGACGCCGGGCGCCGCTGTGCGCATTGTTGCGGGCGGTCAGCAACCCGACTCCTAAACTCAGGCGGCCATGGCCGATATTGTCACCCTCACGATCAACCCCTCGATTGACACCTCGACCTCTGTTAATCGCGTGGCGCCCGTCCACAAGCTCCGTTGCGCACCGCCACATCGCGATCCTGGCGGCGGCGGAGTTAACGAGCTCGAGTCGCCGTCCGATTCGGCTCTGACGTCAAAGCGCTCTGCGCCGCCGGGGGCGTAATGGGCGAATTGCTGCGCCGCCTCATCGACCGCGAAGGAATCCCGAGCTTGATCATCGAAGTCTCCGAGGAGACTCGTGAAAGCCTTACCGTATTCGAGGAGGCGACCGGACAAGAATACCGTTTCGTGCTTCCAGGCCTCGAGTTGCGCGAGGAAGAATGGCGTCAATGCCTCAGCGCGCTCGCCGACCTCGAAATTGATCCGCGTTTCGTTGTCGCCAGCGGCAGTCTGTCGCCTGGGACTCCCTCGGGTTTTTATGGGCATGTTGCTCGCATCGCCAAGCAACGTGGCGCCAAGGTCGTTCTCGACACCTCTGGGCCGCCCCTGGCGGCCGCTCTGGAAGAAGGCGTTTATCTCATCAAGCCTAATCTTCGTGAGTTGAGCGAGCTCATGGACGTTTCGCTCGAGGGCGAAGATGCCTGGGTCGACGCCTGCCGCCAACTTACGACAACAGGGCGTGCGGAGTTTGTTGCCCTCGCCCTCGGAGATCGAGGCGCGCTTCTGGTCGCGCGCGACCATGCATGGCGCGCTCCCGCTTTGCCGATCAAGCCGGTCAGCACTGTTGGCGCCGGCCGGCGACAGCTTTTTGGGAGCTATGGTGTGGAGCCTCGGCAAGGGATCCGCCGTGGAGGACGCATTTCGCTACGGCGTCGCGGCGGGATCGGCCGCTGTGCTGTCACCCTGGGACCGGGCTGTGCCATCGGAAAGAAGTTGAACGCCTCTTTCCAGACGTAGTTCTCCGACGCCTTTGAGCGCCGATCCGGAAATGACCGGCCAATAGACGCAAAATGACGCGGGCGGCGTCTTCGCCGGCAGGTTGAAACGGCGTGGACGAGTATGCAACTTTTCGTAAGCGAGAGCCGAGCCGAGGGGAGATGGAGTTACTGTCCCCGATCTCGCGTTCAAAGTGGAGGATGCTATGCCTCGCAGACTTATGATCGCCATGCTGGGGCCGGGGCTTGCGCTGCTGACGGCGCCGCAGGTTTCCTTGGCCAGGACCAGTCACATTCTGAGCGCGACCACGCATTCGCGCCAAGCCGCCGTTGCGGGGCCGGAGGGCAAGACGGGCGCTCTTGTCGAGGACGCGACAGTCGCCCTCGAGCACGCCAAAGCCGCCCAGACGGATCCGCCGGATGTCTATATCAAGGCCGGCATCAGCCACCTGAAGGCCGCAATCCGAAAGGGCAGGAAGAACAATGCTGCGAGGGCCATCAATTGGGCTTCGCTTGCTCTGAGGCGCTTCGAACACGCGCCGCACAGATCCATCGTCCGTCACGCTTTATGACGGGATATTGATCAGGCGGCGCAGGGAAATCCCGCTCTTGACCCTGGCTGTGTGAAAACTCCATGCCGAATTTAAGTTCAACCGAAAATGGCCGCTCTCAGGCTGATCTTTTGTGATCTTCGTCCCTCTGATCGGCCTGAGGCTTCGAAAATTCATCGACTTTTTTCCGTGGCGCAATCTTCGCTGAGTTTTCACACAACCAAGACCCGAGCCGGGCGTCGGCTGCCCGCCAATCAACGTCATAGCTTGGCTCGCAAGAACGCACCGATGCGCGTGATCGCTACGCGCCCTTCTGGCAGGATGCGCGCGAACATAGGCCAGACATGGAACATGCGCGGCCAAACTTCGAGTTCGACATCGCGGCCGACCGCTCGCAGGCGCTCGGCCATTCGCACCGCATCATCCCGCAGCGCCTCATCACTGCCGACAAAAAAGAGAGTCGGCGGCAGGCCCGCTGGATCGCCATAAAGTGGAGAGGCGTAGGGCGAGCGGGGATCCGCGCCGGCGAGATAAAGCTCGACCGCCTTCGGCGCCAACTCAACCGGCACCATCGGATCGGAAGAGCCAAACTCAGTAAGTGATTGGCCGGTCAGCGCGAGATCGGTCCACGGCGAGAGCGTGACCGCGGCGGCCGGCAAGGGTAAACCTTCGTCGCGCAGACGCATCATGCTCGCGAGCGCAAGCCCGCCGCCGGACGAGTCCCCGATAAACGCCACGTGGCGCGGCTCGGCGCGCTCCGAGACGAGCCATCGATAGGCAGCCGTCACATCCTCGATCGCCGCCGGAAACGGATGCTCGGGCGCGAGCCGATAGTCGATGCACAATACCTGCGCGCCGGTGACGTCGGCGATGCGCCAGGTAAAATCGCGAAACAGCGCCGGAAAGCCGAAGAGATAGGCGCCGCCGTGCAGGTGTAGGATGTATCGGTTTGGAAGCGAGCGGGGCGTGACGATCCGCTCGGCTTTGACGCCGCCAGCGTCAACTGCAGTCAGCTCGGTTCCGCGCGGTGGGGACGGCACGAGACGCGCGAAGCGAACCATCTGTCGACGGACATCCTCGATCTGAATGCCCGATGGAGGCCGCGGACGCATGAACCAAGGCAGGCAGAAGCGGATAAGTTCGGCGCGTAGACTCATTTACTCAAGCCACTAGTACATAGATTCCGTAGAACTCGTCATATCGATCACACGTTAAGTTGTTCCCGTCATCAACTCAGCTGTTTTGAGGGTTATGGCGCAGTTTAAATTACGGTGATGGGGCGACGTCCATCCCATCACCGTAATTCCTATGGGAATACCGCTCGCTTCACTCCAGCGCGCGGGACCGTGTGACCTCATGGAGGCTGTGTTTGAATTCCGCGAGCGCATGGTACGCCGCTTTCTCGGCGCCTCTGTCGGAGACAGCGTGATCGAGTTGTACGATTGCTTCCGCGAATAGAACAGCCGACATCAAGAAATCGAGAACGTCGCGCGGCAGCGGCGCAGGTGAAGTCACCTTCGCGAGGCCGATCGAAAAAAACACGGGCGCGCCGATATATTCGCCGTGTTCGCCATTCGCCGGCCAGCCCTTGTTCGGGAAGGCTCCGGCGATTTCGCACAGTTCGGAATTGGGCGGCAGAGTCGGCGCCCCGGCGCCGACGTCCATCACGGTCAACGATTCGGACATAGTCCACTCCAAACCACTGGCGACAGTTTTTCGCGCGCGGAGTATATCAGAGCGCGCCCGCCGGCCTCTCCCCTTCGAATTCGATCCTCGCGTTCGCGGCAGCGGCTCGAAGAAAACGGGATCGACACAACACCTTCCCGCTTGCGCTGGGGAGGAACCTTTCCTGCTTGCGGATGTCCGGAAAGGAAGCGTCGCAGCACGATGAGCCTGTCCGCCGCTTCGCGTTGCGCTCCGAGAGCGAGAAAACGGCGGAGATCGGCGACGATCATGTCGCGCACCGCCCCCGGCCCCCTCTCGACGTTGAACAGATAGCTGGAGAGAAGCCTGTCATGCCTCGCGGAGGGCGCAACGCCCAGGACCATTTCGTTTGCGGCAAGGCCTGCAACGGCAGGGAGCTGCTGAAGCGCTATCATCGCGTTTCTCCCTCTCTGGCGCCGAAAGCGGCACCCTGTTTCTTGTTGTTCTGCGCGCAGGCGCGGAATGAGAATTCGAATTTCGACCGAGGCTTTCCTCCCGGAGATACGTAACAGGCGGCGGCGCCATTTCCATAACAGGATGCGAGGGCATTGAGCCGCCGGAAGCCGGAGACAGTCAATTCCGCTTTTTGCCGCATCCACTTTTCCGTTGTTTTCGCGCCATGGGACATCCTTGAAGGCGGCGGGAGGAGACGCGTGGCGGCTCAAAGCGGAGCAGGGGCGGCGCCGCCATGATCGGCCGCCGATTTCAACCGCCTTCGTCGAAAGCGCGGTCAACGCAATCCTCTCAAAACGCGTGATCAAGAAACAACAGACGCGATGGAACAGATGGACCGTACAGCCCTTCCTCGACGTGCGCGTCGCCGTCCTCAACAAGACGCTCGCCCCCTCGTTCAGGCGGCTCTATCCAGACTTCCAACCAGACAATGAAAATGACCCCGTGCGGCTCTCAGCGTGAAGAACCCCACAACCTTGCATGCTCTCTGCCCCATTGGATGATGCTTGAATGGCGCTATAATTAAACAATTGGCGCTGAAATCACCTTTTGTCTAACCCGTTCAATACGCCAGGGGAAGGTCGTTGGTCGATGCAACAAGGCCATGAAGCGACGAGCATCGACGGGATGTCCCTATCGCTCCGACGATGGGCGCTGATGCTATTTGGCTTTTTCATCCCGTTGGCGGTCGCCTCGCTTCCGGCTCGTAGTGCCGAACGAAGTGGCGCCATCCTCGCCGCCGAAATCAAGGGCCCAATCGGAGTCGCGGCAACGCGGCTGGTCGCCGATGCGGTAGCCAAAGCGCGCCGGGAGAATGCGTGCTGCCTGTTGATTCAGCTCGATACGCCCGGGGGGCTCGTTACTGCTACGCGCGACATCATCCAGCACATTCTGGCGTCTCCGATCCCTGTGATCGTTTATGTATCTCCAGGCGGAGCGCGTGCAGCATCCGCAGGGACGTTCATCGTCTACGCGGCGCATATCTCTGCGATGGCGCCGGGAACCAATGTTGGAGCAGCGACGCCGATCGAGCTTGGCGGCCTTCCCGGACTGCCGCGGCCAGCAGAGCCCAAGCACGACGAAAATGACAAGGCCGCCGTCCCGACCGAAACCACCGCTCAGCGCAAGGCGCTCAACGATACGATCGCGATGTTGCGCAGCCTCGCACAGCTACGCGGTCGAAATGTCGAGTGGGCTGAGAAGGCGGTCCGGGACGCCGCGACCCTCACCGCAGAGGATGCGTTGAAGGAGGGCGTGATCGATGTGGTCGCCCGTGATATCGACGAGCTACTCACGAAAATCGACGGCCGCAAGGTCACGATCAATTCCGTCGAGCACACGATAGCAACGCGGAGCATCGCACAGACGGTATTCGAACCGGATTGGCGCACCCGGCTCTTGGGCGTCATCTCGGATCCTAACGTGGCGTTTATCCTATTGCTCATCGGAATTTATGGACTGCTTTTCGAGTTCTGGAATCCTGGCGGCCTTGTCGCCGGCGTTGTAGGCGCTGTCTGCCTCCTGCTCGGATTGACGGCTCTGACCACGCTCCCAGTACAATATGCCGCACTAGGCTTGGTCGCTCTCGGCATCGCTCTGATGATTACCGAGGCGTTTGCGCCGGGTCTCGGAATTCTAGGTATCGGCGGCGTGATCGCTTTCATCATCGGTTCCGTGTTCCTGTTCGATCCTGCTGGAGCTGATATCGATATTTCGGTGTCCCTGCCGCTGATCATTGGCTCGGCAGCGACGACTGGGGCTCTCGCCTTGTTCGTGCTGGGTGCTGCCGTGAAGGCGCGTAGCCGCCCGGCGCTAACTGGCGCAGAACAAATGATCGGAAGCGTCGGAGAGGTGATCGAATGGAGCGGTCTTCAAGGGCGCATCCGTGTCCACGGCGAAATCTGGAACGCCCGCGCCGAAGGGCCTTTCGCTCCCGGTGACGCTGTGGTGGTCATTCAACGCGAGGATCTAACTCTCTTCGTCGCATCCAAATGAATGGAGGCTTCTATGCAGTTACCGTTTGATATTCCAGCTCTTTCTGGCGTTGCAATACCCGTCCTGGTCGTTCTCGCTCTGCTTGCCTATTCATTCCGCATCCTGCGAGAATACGAGCGCGGAATCGTGTTCATGCTTGGGCGCTTCTGGAAGGTGAAGGGGCCCGGACTGGTCATCGTCGTGCCGTTTATCCAGCAAATGGTGCGGGTCGACATGCGAACGCGCGTGCTCGACGTCCCACCCCAGGACGTCATCTCGCGCGACAATGTGTCGGTCCAGGTGAATGCCGTGCTCTATTATCGAGTCATGGATCCAGAAAAAGCCATTATTCAGGTCGAGCACTACAACGTAGCCACCAGCGAACTCGCGCAGACGACCTTGCGTTCCGTCGTGGGTCAACATGAACTCGATGAAATGCTTGCGGAACGCACCAAAATCAACGCTGATGTCCAACGTATTCTCGACGAGCAAACCGGCGCGTGGGGCATCAAGGTCTCGAATGTCGAATTGAAGCATATCGATTTGAACGAGACCATGGTGCGCGCCATCGCCAAGCAGGCCGAGGCCGAACGCCTACGGCGCGCAAAGGTCATCGATGCCGAAGGCGAACAACAGGCGGCGGAGAAGCTCGCTGCGGCAGGCACGATCCTGTCCGGTCAGCCGGAAGCCATGCAACTACGGTATTTGGGCGCACTGCAGAACATTGCGGGCGAGCGAACTTCGACGATCGTATTTCCGATACCGATAGACCTGTTCGAAAGGTTTGGGCAGGCCACGACCGCGAAATCCGAGAGCTAATTTTACTGATCAAGAATTTTTTTGGTGAATTATTGGTTAGCAACGCGGACATCGGAACGGGGCGTCGCACCGACGCTGGCGTCCGCTTGGCGCTACCTTGGCGGATTTATTGGATGAGACGACGCAGTTCTTTTCTGCAATGTGGACATCTGTTGCCTGGCCAAGCCGGTCCAACTTCGGGACAGGTTCACAATGGGCCGGACTCTAGTCGCCTCTGGACGAGTTTCTCAGACGAAGGTCACGATAAATGAGGCCGGTGAAGCGTATCAGAAATCGATGACCAGCCGATGAAGGTTCGGCGCCGAGATAACATCTCCATGTATGTCGCATAGCCTGCCGTCCGCTCGCGCTTGCTTAGCCCCAGGATATCGGAAGGTGATCCGCTTCGGCGCTGGACCGCTCAGTTTCAGATCGATCGTCGCCTGGGATTGATCGCGTCGAGCGCGAAGATTAGCAGTCCCGAAGGTTGTCGGCAGTTCATGCAGGCTGATGCCTTCGCCCTCCCACCAGCCGTCGGGAACCGCGCGGAACAATTCGAGGGTGTCGCCGTTTTCTCGCAGAAGCATTCGACGGATCGCTGTAGCGAATTCCGCACCAATCCAGGTGTGCGGCATATCGCCAATGTATTCCGGCGACTGCGGCTCTCCCCAGACGACCTCGGCCCAAGACCGCCATGCGCTCGGTCGCCGACACGCGAGCGCGGCTGAGAGCAGGCGGAAAGCGTCCTCGAAGCGGCCCAAAGACACGAACGCGTTGAGGTTACGTATGCCGTACGGGGTGTAGCTTCCCACAAACTCTGGCTTCTCGATCAGCTCGATCTGGTGGGAAACGAGGTCATATGTCGCCGAAAGGAAATCTCTCGGAAGCACGTCTTCGACCCGGCAAGGCTCGAAGGCGATGGAGGTTGAACTCGGATCAAGGTCTTCGCGATCCGCCGACCCATGAATAAATCTCGAGCCCAATCGCTCGCTGGTCATGCGAAGGGAGCGAGCAAGATTCTCTGCAAACTCCTGGCCCTTGGCTTTCGCATGCGCGGCAACGTCCCTATCGCCAATCTCAATCGCAAGGTATTCACAGTTCCGCCACGCGCTCAAGGCGAAGAAGTTGTCCCAGTAACTATATGATGGTTTGCCGTAGCCCTCGTGGCTTATGGATGGAGCCAAGAGGCCATGGAGCCAACTCTCCGGGCCGTGCAGCGCAAATGTTCTTGCGCTGAGCTCCTCAATGAACCTCGTTGCAAGGACCACAGGTTCGAAAATGGCCCGCAGAAAGTCGCGATCTCGGGTAACGCGATAAATATCCGCGGCGATGCCCACGAATTGGCCCTGTGCGTCAAATTCAATGTCGCTTCCGTATCCGTGGTTGACGCTTCCGTCCAAATTGAGGATCGGCGGCACCAAGCCGTTCTGATAGATGCGTTTTGAATACCAGAGGACATAGGCTTTCGCCTCGTCTGTCAAACCGGCCCAGAGCAGCGCGAGCGCCTGCGACGAACCATCGCGAATCCAGGTGCGGTCGTAATTACGGGGACCGGGCTTGAAGGCGTGTTGCGTAGCGTTCACGAGTATGAGCGCCGTCTGCGCCTCAACGGTGTCGCTGACTTCTCGATCACCCACTGTGATCTTCCGCGGGCCAATCTTCTCCCGCCAGGCCCGGGCGACTTCTTCATAAACGGCGCAAAAAGCTATGTCCGGGCGCGGCTTAACGCCGTCCCACATGGGTGACGAGAGAACGAAGGCGACGCTGCGGCCAGGCTTCAAAGAAAAACTGAATTCGCAGGCGGCGCTGAGCAGGCCGGAGACTGAACGAAGGCTGCGAACGGTTTGTCGGAGCTCGTTCTCGATCAGTCGTATCACGTCTCCATTGTCGAAGTCGGCGACGGACACACTTTCCGGTGCGCGCGAAAAGGCGGCGAATATCCGATCGTTGACCCACACCTGCCGGCCATCGACGGCGATGGCGTTGATGACCGCGTGGCCGCCATGTTGCCAGTAAGGATTGATCTGGACAGGGCGCACCGCGAGGACGAGGGCTCCATCTTGCGGCAGGCTGCCCCTGTTTGTGATGCAATATTCCACCAGCGCTTCGCCAGCATGAGCAATGGCGGTTGCTCTGAGTTCGATATCCAGCATTGACCAAGTGACGCGCGGTATCGGCAAAGCGCCATCGGCCAGCGATTGGCTAATGGTTTCGCTTGCGGGCGCCCCGCGCAGGACGCCGCCCAGCCTCAGGAGCGGGGTGATCTGGGCGGCTTCGGCTTGCGGCTCGAGATTGCCGTATTCATCGAAGAGCGCTTCCGCCGGTCGCTCCCGCTCCCCCACCACTGTCCAATAGACCTGGCGACCGAAGAGCGACTGCGGGTAGAGGTCGCCGCGTCCCGCCCGAGCCGCGCGCTCAAATTCCCCGAATGGCATGCGATCCTTGTTCAAGAGGCGGAGCTTGAGCTCGTTGACGACGGCGCCCTCTGGCGAACTTGCCGCTTGCAGAGTCAGGCGGAAATAGCGGCTGGTGGTGGAGCGCCACCAAAAGCTGTCGCTGTCGCCATCGCCGGTGGTGATCCGGCCAACCTCACGGAAGTTTGCGCCGTCGTCGGAGAGATGCACCGAAAAAACGGTTCCGTAAGTCTCTCCCCATTTGATGAAGGCTCCGAGGGGAAACCTGACATAGCCGAAATCAACCGTGATGCTCTCACCCGGAGGGAGCCTTACCGGGGCGCCGCCAAGCGCGGCAATGCGACCATCCTCCACCACCGACACAGCTTCTGCCGGACTGTAAAAGTTGAGTTCGATGATCTCCGGTGATCGCGCCGGTTCCTGGTGGACGCATTGCCAGCGCACGAAACGGGCCGAGACCGGGGGGAAAGCAAAAACTTCCTGTCCCCCTTCGCCATGCTGAGTGCGACAAAGATGCGTCCAAGTCTCGTGGTCGACCGAAGACTCGAACCCATGCCTTATTGGGGTTTCCCTGCCCCAATAAACCTCAAGTCCGCCAAGCGTAACAACCAGACCGAAGTCGATCTCCAACCAAGGCTCCGTCGAGGGGTCGGAGCGCCAGGTTGTTGCATAATGGTCGTCGATCGCGAGCCTCGGGTCGCCGCTATCGGCGGTTACTTTCCACCGGCTTTTATGCGGCACGTCCACGGAACGCTCCCTAGCGGCTTTGGCCGTAAATGTAATCTGACGAGAATACGCGAGGCGAACACATCGAAGCTTCAATTCGCCGAGCTGCAAATTACGCAAACAGCCGGCGGGATCCAGAGCCTTCGATGGCGCCGGCTTCGGCCACATAGGGCGGGAACGCCGTAAAGCGCCGACGCGTTCGAGACCATGGCGAGATTGGCCGCCCTTCCGGCGTCTTGAGACGCCGCCGTTTCAACGCATGGCGCCGCCGGGCGAACGAATCCTACCGCCGCACCACTAGCACGGAACATGTGGCGTGCCTTACGATTTTGGCGGCATTGGAGCCGAGAAGATACGTCGCCAGGGTTGGCCGGTTCGAGCAGATAACGATGAGATCGGCGCCCCACTCTCCGGCCTCGGTCAGCGCCTCGTCATAGACGGCGCCGATTCTCACTATGGTCGAAACGCGCTCACGCGGATAATCAATCTTGGCTGCGGTTTCCGCGATCTGTTTTTCAGCCACAAGACGAACTTCGCCTTCGTAATCAGGCGGTCCGTATTCGACGAACGTCGCGGGTAGCATCGTTTGCACATTGACGAGGCGCAGCTCGGCGTCGGGACTGGCGATTTCAACCGCCGCTTCGATCGCTTGTCGCGTTAACTCGGCTTCTTCGAGATCGACCGGGAGGAGAATTTTCTTGAACATCATATGTCCTCGTTGTCAGTCTTGTAGTTCCTCGACTCTCGAGGCGCTGCGTCCTCCGCGCCATCCGCATCGAGGCCGGCGCTATGCGTCTTTCCGAATGATCGCCAATCCGACGCAATAAATAACGATGATCATGACTGCGAGCAGAGAGAGCGAAGCGGAGATTTTAACTTTTTTCGACAGGTCACGCCGCACAGTCAATTCCGCTTTTTGCCACATCCACTTTTCCGTTGCTTTGGCGCCATGGGCCATCCTTGAAGGCGGCGGGAGGAGACGCGTGGCGGCTCAAAGCGGAGCGGCGCCAGGCGAAAATCGAGCCGAAATCGCGAGGAGCATCCAAGTAAGCCGCGTTCGTTCCGGGTTAGCAAATGCGGGGCAGTTGCTCTCCGCTCAACATGTCGACGGCGCGCATTAGGCCAAGCGCCCCGCGACAGGATACTCGACCGCGTGGTGATTCCTCGACGCGGCCAATAATCGCTGCGCCTTCGCTGACCGGCCATTGCTGCAATAACTCGACGGCGCGCGCGGCGTCCTCCTGCGGGACGAAAGCGATGAAACGGCCTTCGTTGGCGACGAGCAGCGGATCGAAGCCGAAGAGTTTGCAAGCCGCCCTCACTTCGTCGCTGACCGGGATCGCCGTCTCGTCGAGCGCGATGGCCAGCTTCGCGCTTTCGGCGATTTCGACGGCGGCGCTGGCGAGTCCACCGCGTGTCAGATCGCGCAGGCAGCGTACGGCGACACCTTGCTCAAGAAGCGCCAAAACGGGGTCGGCGAGAGGCGCGCAGTCGCTGGCGATCACCGACTCGAAGCCAAACCCTTCTCGCGCCGTCATGACCGAGATTCCGTGGCGGCCGATGTCGCCGCTGAGGATCATCGCGTCGCCCGGCCACAGGCTCTCGGGTCCGATCGGCGTCGGCGCAATGAAGCGGCCAACGCCGGCGGTGTTGACGAACATCCCGTCCATCTTGCCGCGGTCGACGACTTTGGTGTCGCCGGTGACGAGACGAACGCCCGCCGCGATGGCCGCTTCGCGCATCGACGCGACGATCTTGCGCAGCGTGTCGATCGGCAGACCTTCCTCGAGGATGAAACCGACGCTGAGATAAAGCGGGCGCGCCCCGCACATGGCGAGATCGTTGACCGTGCCATTGACCGCGAGCGAACCGATGTCGCCGCCGGGAAAGAACAGCGGACGCACCACATAGGAATCGGTGGTGAAGGCCAGCGGGCCGCTCACATCGAGCACGGCGCCATCGTGGCCGCGATCGAGTTCGGGATCGCGAAAGGCTGGCCGCACGATCGCGTCCAGCAATTGCTTCATCGCGCGTCCGCCTCCGCCATGAGCGAGCTGCACCGTCTCCTGATCCAGGATTGGCGCGGGGCAGGCGAGATCGAATCCGTCCGCTCGCGTCATGGCTGGATCCCCGCCGCCGTCTCCGCCGCGCGATAGCGGTAGTAGGCGGCGCATGCGCCTTCGTTCGACACCATTGTGACGCCGAGCGGGCGCTCCGGCGTACAGCTTGCGCCGAAAGCGGGGCAATCGGTCGGCTTGCGTTCGCCGCGCAGCACGAGGCCGCCGATGCAGGGGCCTGCCGCCTCGTCGCGCGCCGGGACCGCGCCGAAGCGCCACTCGGCGTCGAAATCGGCGTAGGCGGCGGAAAACCCAAGCCCGCTCTCGGGAATGTCGCCGATCCCGCGCCAGCGTCTCGGGACGACGCGAAACACCTCGCGCATGACGCGGCGCGCCGCTTCATTGCCGTCGCGGCGCACCGAGCGGCTGTATTGGTTCTCGACGACGGCCCGTCCTTCTTCGAGCTGACGCAGGCACATGAAGACTCCCTGCAAAATGTCGAGTGGCTCGAAACCGGTTACGACGATCGGAACGCCGAAACGCGCCGCGATCGGCTCATATTCCTGGTAGCCTATCACCGTGCAGACATGCCCTGCGGCGAGGAAACCCTGCACGCGCGCGCCAGGCGCCTCAAGCAGCGAACGCATCGCCGGCGGCACGAGGGCGTGCGACGACAGCATGGAGAAATTCCGAACGCCGCTTTGTTTCGCGGAAAGAGCGGCCATTGCGTTCGCCGGCGCCCTGGTCTCGAAACCGATTGCGAAAAACACCACTTCGCGCTCGGGCGCCGTTCGCGCGATCGCGACGGCGTCTAACGGCGAATAGACGATCCGCACATCGGCGCCGCGCGACTTGGCGGCGAAAAGATCGCCCTTCGTCCCCGGCGCGCGCAACATGTCGCCGAAGGAGCAGAGGGTCACCCCGGGGCGGCAAGCGATCTCGATCGCCTTGTCGATATATTCGGCGGGCGTGACGCAGACCGGGCAGCCAGGCCCATGCAGCAGGCTGACCTCCTTTGGCAGGAGCTGGTCGACGCCGAAGCGAAGGATCGCGTGCGTCTGGCCGCCGCAGACCTCCATCAGCGTCCAGGGGCGCGTGACGATCCGGCGAATGGCGTCGGCGAAACGTCGCGCGGCGGCGGCGTCGCGATATTCGTCACGAAACCTCACGGCGGATCCCGTTCTTCGCTTTCCATTTCGCCGATTTCGCGCAGATGTTCGAAAACGCGCGCGGCCTCCCTTTCGTCGATCACCGCGATGGCGAAGCCGACATGCGCGAGCACATGATCGCCGACGCGGGCTTGCGGCGCGAAGGCGAGATTGATCTCCTTGGCGATCCCGCCGAAGTCGACCCGCCCGAGCCGTGTCAGCGGGTCGTCGCTCGAGAGGCTCAAGATGCGTCCCGGAACCGCTAGACACATGTTTTGCGTTCCTCAGCTTCGCGCCACGCCGCCCACACCGCCTGTCCGAGCGCGAGGCCGCCGTCATTGGGCGGAACGCGGCGATGCCATAATGGCTCGAATCCGGCCGCGCGCAGCGCGCCGACGGTCGTTTCCAGCAGGCGCGCGTTCTGGAAACATCCGCCGGTCAAGGCGACGCGACGTTCTCCGAAGCGTTCGGCCAAGGCGACAATAGCGTTGGCGAGGCCGTTGTGCAGCGCCTCGGATATCTTTCCCGCCGCAATTCCGCCGCGCAAGTCGGAGAGGGCAGCCTGCAACGCCTCGGCCCAATCCATCACATGAGGGCCGCCGGCTTCAGCGGGCGCAAGCAGCGGAAATGGATAGGCCCGACCGCCTTGGCAATCCAACGCCGCCCATTCAAGTTGCGACGCCGCCTGTCCTTCATAACTGGCGCGTTGTCGCAATCCGCAGAGCGCGGCGAAAGCGTCGAAGAGCCGCCCCATGCTCGACGTCGGCGGCGAATTGATGCCGCGCGCGAGCATCACGCCGAGCCCCTCGCGTTCGCGCGCCGTGAACGCGGCGACCGGAGCAAGGTCCGTCATAGCGAGGGCGCTTGTTCCGAACGCCTCACAAAGCAAGCCGAGCGCGGCGCGACGCGGCTCGCGCGCCGCAGCCTCGCCGCCAGGAAGCGCGAAGCGACGCAGATGGGCGACGCGGCGCCAGCCGGATTTGGTCACGAGCAGGAACTCGCCGCCCCAGACCGTTCCGTCCGAGCCGTAGCCGGCGCCGTCCCAGGCCACGCCGAGCGCGGGCGGCGCGACGCCGTTCTCCGCCATGCAGGCGGCGACGTGAGCGAGATGATGCTGGACGGCGAGGATCGGCGCTCCGAAATCTTCTGCAGCGCGGCTCGTGGCGGGTCGCGAACGACGAGCCGCGGCCGTGCGCGGCCGAGCCGGATCAGGTCTTGCGCGTCGCGAGCATAGGCTTCGCGAGCGTCGACCGTTTCGAGTTCGCCGACGCGCTGGCCGAGCGTGACGCCGTCCGCGCTGGTCAGCGCCACGCTCGTCTTGAGATGACCGCCCAGCGCCAACAAGCCCGCCGACGCGCCTTCGACGGCGATCGCCGCCGGCGCATAGCCTCTCGCACGTCGCAGCATGAGTTCGCGCCCGCAGACGACTCTTGCCACCGAGTCGTCGAGCGGCCGCACGATCGGCCGGTCATGAACCAGGAATATCTTGGCAATTCCCGCAAGACGGCGCAACGCGTCGCGCTCATCGACAACGATTGGCTCGTCCGAAACATTGCCGCTCGTCGCTACGATCGGAAAGCCGAGTTCGCGCATCAGAAGATGATGCAGTGGAGAGTAGGGGAGCATCACGCCGAGCAACGGATTCTCCGGCGCCACTGCTGACGCGGATGCTCAAGGTTGTTCATGAGGAGGTCGTGAAGATCGTCCGAGCTGCCGCCCCATGCTCGCGGCAGTTTGCGCGACGATCGCGTCAGCGGCGTCGATTTCGGCCCGCGTCGCGGTGCGACGCGGGGTTTCGTCGAGCGTCTCGCGGCCCGCGTTCGAGCCTGCTTCGACCAGAAAAACCTGTCAGCCTTCTTCGACGAGCTCGGCGATCGCCAGATCGAAACCTTGGCTGACCTTCGGCCCGGCGTTCATCGAGGCGCAGAAACATGTCCCTCCGGACTTGCCGCAGTTGACCGCCACGATGAAAGCATCCTCGCGACGCGCCTCATAATGCGGATCGCGATAGGGTCCGTCGAGAAACACCCGGTCCTGAATTTTCGATTGCGCGCAGTTCGCAGGCGCGCTCGCCGATCAAGGCGAGACGTTCGGCCGGCGGCGCGTCGCGCGCGAGACGCATGTCATGTCCCTCTCGCCGCGCGCGCCACAGGCGCAATCGCGGCGGATGCAGATATTGCTTCCATGATTGGGGGCCCACGGCGTAGCCGAACAGGGCGTCGTCATCCCGCCGCGATAAACGATAGCGGCCGCCATCCTGTTCGTCGGTCCATCCGCGCGGCAAATCATCGATCGACTCGATATCGTCATAGACGATCGCCTGATCGCGCATGGTCGGGCCGATCGTGCGAAATCCGCGACTACGCAAACTCTCCAGCAGGGCCCGAATCCCTTCGAGAGTCACGACCTCCAATATTTCCGGGCGCCGCCGATCCGATTGCATCGCGCCTCTTGCTTTCGCCGGAAATGATACGCCGTCATGACACGACTCTACATTCGTTCGCGCGTCGGTGCGTTTATCTGCCTCACGAGATTTCGCGCTCCGTCAACTTGTTCCTCTCCAGCCCCTTCCATTGCGCATCGCGATCTTTCCTTTCGTGCGCGAACGAAGGATTAGCTTAGCTCTTTTTCTCCGTCAGTATTTCGAAGCCGGACGCCAGCACGACCGTGGCTGGAACAGCGAGAACAACGCCCATGACCCCAAATAGCGTTCCTAAGGCCAGCATGAAAAACAAAATGGTCACCGGAGGCAAGACCAGCGCCTCGCTCTGGAGATAAGGCGTGATCAGATAGCCCTCAACGAAACTGGCGGCTCCGATGACGCCGGCGGCGAGAAAGGCGAACGACAGACCTTGCGGCAACGCCGCCAGCGCGCCGATGAAGATCGCGACGATCGATCCGAAATAGGGGACGAACGCCAGAGCGCCGCTGATTGTCGCAAGCGCAAATGGCGCGTCGACGCCGCTGAGCCAAAGTCCTACGCCTGCCATGCCTGCGTTGAGCGCGACGACATAAAGTTGCAGGGACAGCCATCGTCGAAGCTTCGTTCCCGATCGATCGAAAAATCGGGCGACGTCGTTCTTGCGGTTCTCAGGCGCAATGGCGATCAACCCGTCGACGTAACGATGGGGATCGACCGCGAGATAGGCGCTCCCCAGTAAGATAAAGGCCGTATATCCCAGCACGTGACCCAGAGAACCGATAAAGGACGCAATGTGCATGGCGATCGGCGCCGTCGCTTTCGATATGTCGACGCCTGCGACGAAATGTTCCAGGAAGCGCCCCCAGGGGTGGGCTTCGACGCCTTCCTTGATAACGGCGACGGCGGCGGGAATGTCCTGCGCGAGATCATCATATTGCTTTAGAAGATGACTTCCGAAGAGCATGGTCGCCAAGCCAACGCAACTAATAACGGTGATCGCGACCGCGAGCAGAGACAGCGGCGTGGAGATTTTAAATTGCTCTGCGATAGGCCGCGCCGCGCCGCGCCAGGCCACCGCGATCACGACGGACGCGAAGGCGGCGATGATCGCTTCTGTGAGCCGCCACAACGCGATGGCGCCGACGCAGATCACCAACACCATGGCAGCACGCAACGCGAAATCTTTCAGGGCGTCGTGTTGCGAGCCTTTGTCCGTCGGCGTGGGTTGACCGTCTCTCCCGAAAAGCCTCAACGGTCCAGCCCCTTCATTGATAAACGTCAACGTGGGCGCATCGGCGCCATTGACTGATATACGTTAGCGGCGAATCCGCGCATTGCAATATTGAACGTCGAGGCGCAATGGAAAGCCGCGTGGATGAATTGACGGAGCATCACCGTGGCCTGGTTCATTCGGGTCTGGATACTTTCCTGCCCGGCGAGAGAAAACTGTAACCTTGCGTTCCAATTGACGCCGCCATCAACGCTTCGATCACAGGATCGTCGGCTCGATCGAACGTCGACCAGTCAACCGTGAAACTGGCTCCCGTTTCTCCTCGTATATCGCTCTGCGCGATGAGGACCTGCAACGAGCCATAGGGGCGGAGCGCAATCGGATCGGTCATATACGTTTCGACGAGCTGTCCAGAACCATTGCGATATTCGATCCGGATCAATAACCAACGCGTTGTTGAGGGAAGAATGCAAAGGGACGAACGTTCGTCCGCGAGATACCGGCGTCTGCGTCGGAATGGGCGCGCGAGCGTCCGGGCCGAGTATGACCGACTCCTGTTTGGATGAGCGTGCCTGGGAGAACGGGGCGGCGCAGAAGACGAAAACGAGGCCAAGCGTCAGCCCCCGCATATTTTTCTTGAAGAACATTGCCCTCTCCGTCGGAATTACATAAGGCTCCGATACAGTCTGTATCCGCCTGGATAAAGTATCACCTGCGTTGGAAAGGTCTACGTGGAATGTCCGTAGAGACCGAGGAGCGGCAAAAGGCCTTTGTATGTGGGAGCGGCTGATTTCCTGGCGCTCCTGATTGATCGCTTGAACGCCGTCCCATGCGCCCATCTGGTCGCTGTCCCGTGCGCCGATACGCGTCTCATCATCATTTTTCTCTGTTTCTCGCCTTGTCAGTTCGGCTACACGACCTCTTTGTGTTATTAACGGTCGCTCGGTCTATTTGATTGCATTGCATGTCATCGCGCCCTTCCATCGCAGGATTCATGCGGGCGGAATTCGGTGTCCAATTTCGATCGGAGAGGAATAGGGAGCACAGCCGCAATGCAAAATCGTCAGATTCTTGGCCTGATCCTGCTGGGCGCTGTTATCGGACTCGGTCTTTTCGTGATCCGGCCTTTTCTGGCGCCGCTTACATGGGCGGCCATCCTCGCATATGTGACGGCTCCCGCTTATCGGCGTATCCTGGGTCTTTCAGGAGACCGACCTGCTCTCGCCGCAACGGTCGCGATATTTTTGCTGATCGTGGTCTTGGTTGTGCCGGTCTCCTTTCTGCTGATCCGCCTGCAGGGCGAACTTGCCGACGTTTATCGCGTGCTTTCGGCCAAGTTCGCCGAAAATTCGTTTGCTCTGCCGGACGCCATTGCGCGCATCCCGGTCATTGGCCCTGCTTTGAACGAGACATTGAACGCGGTTTGGAACGATCCGGAGCGCCGCCGGCAGCAAGTGAAGGAGTTGCTCGAACCCTGGATACGCGAACTCGCGGGGTTGGTGGGAACGATCGGAAGGGGCATCGCGCAACTCGTCGTAACCGTGATCGCGCTCTTCTTTTTTTATCGCGATGGAGACGAAGTGCTCGAGCAGGTCCGCAAAGGATTGCGCAAAATCGCGGGAGACCCAGCCGAGGATTACTTCAGGGCCGTCGGCGACACGGCGCGCGCCGTCGTTTTCGGAGGGATCGTATGCGCTTTGACGCAGGGTTTTATCGCGGGCTGCGGTTACGCGATCGTCGGTCTCGGATCGCCCATCTTGCTGGGCGCGCTGACGGCGCTGATGGCTTTGATTCCATTTGTCGGCACAGTGGCGGTCTGGGCGCCGGCCGGCGTATGGCTGCTGCTTTCCGGCCAGACCGGCGCTGGAATCGCGTTGATTGCCTGGGGCGCCTTGTTCGTCAGTTCCTCCGACAACGTTTTGAGGCCGGTATTGATCAGCGGCGTCGCCGATATTCCATTGATGCTCGCGCTTTTCGGCGTAATGGGCGGTTTGCTCGCCTTCGGACTGGTGGGGCTGTTTCTCGGTCCGCTCATTCTCGCCGTTCTGCTCGCGGTCTGGCGGCAGTGGTTGGGCGAGGATCGGCCTGCCGCGCCGAAAACGTTTTGACCGGCCCCTGAGAGCCGAAACTAAAACTAAGTTGAGTGGTTTCAGTTGGTTGTGATTCTCTGTTGGTTGCGAATCGACGGAGAATCGGATGGCCTGGACCGAAACCACTCGCGCACAATATGTCCGTGGCGGGATGCGGGATGCAAGTGATTGCACCGATGCGGAGTGGGCGATCGTCGAGCCGTTCATGCCGCCGCCCTCGCGCGTCGGGCGTCC
>JALHNR010000025.1 GCA_022843525.1 Methylocystis sp.
AACAATCCGAGGTCAACCGACGAACACGCCGGCACGCGAAGTCGACTAATCGGAATCGAGCCATCAGACTTGAAAGTGGAGCGCATCGTGTTTTTCGGAGGGGAGTGCAGGATAGGCTTTGCGCCAGCGATGTAATACATCGCGACAAGGTCAGCGGCCGATGGCGCTGATCTCGCTCCGCATTCCCGACGACGTGGCGGCGCGCTTCTCGGCTCTCGCGGTTGCCGAGGGCGGCAAATCCGCGCTCATGCGACGGCTCATCGCTGATGCGCTCGACGTGCGTTCGCCTTGCGCAGCGCCGCTGCAAATCGGCAGGCCCGAGAAGGTGACGTTGCGGTTCCGCGAGAGCGAAATGCGCCAGCTCGCCGAAATCGCGCATCGCCGGGGCATGACGCGGACTGGCTGGATCATCGCCCTCGTGCGATCGCGATTGGGATCGCCGGTGCAGCCTTCTCGCGACGAACGTGAAGCGCTCCGCGCGATCCTGCGCGAGCTCAATCAGATCGGCGCCAACATCAACCAGGTCGCGCGCGCGGCGAACGCCGGCGTTCAACAGGGCAGGGCGATCGAAACTGGTCTGTCCGAAATCCGCGAAGCGAGAGCTATTGTCGAAAGCGCGCTTGCTGAGTTACGGCGAGTATTCGATGACAACGCCGATTATTGGCAGACGCGCCGATGAGCCGGCGTCGCTCGCCGCGCGAGGCGGACCTGTTCGCGGAACTACCTCCGATCTCTTATGTCTGGCAAACGCCCATTCGGCGTCCGCGGCCGGCGGAATGGGATATTACCGATGGCGCGCGATCCGGACGGCTGACCCCGGCAATGCGCGCCAAGTTGGAGCGCATCGTCAAGCGAGCGCCGGAGGTGATGGTGAAAATCACCGGTCGCACCAAGAGTATTGAGCATCTCAAGTCGCATCTCGAATACATTACCCGCAACGGCGAGCTCGCCGGCGAGACGGAGCAGAGCGCGCTGTTGGTGGGGCGCGTAGGGTTGAATGACCTGCAAAGTCGATGGGCGGACGACGCTGCTCTCGATGATCGGCGCCGCCGCGACGGTTCGCTTTCGATAAACATTATTCTCTCGATGCCGGCGGGCACCGACGCAGCCGCCGTGAAGGATGCCGCCCGGGCGTTCGCCCTCGAAACATTCGGACACAACCACGACTATGTCTTCGTCCAGCATCTCGAGGACAAACATCCTCACGTCCATTTGACCGTTCGCTCGCTCGGCCACGACGGCAAACGTCTCAATCCTCGCAAGGCCGACCTGCAGGTCTGGCGCGAGCGGTTCGCCGGGGAATTGAGGTTGCGGGGGATCGCGGCGGAGGCAACGCCGCGGCGTACCCGCGGCAAGGTCCGGAAGGCGGACCGCGGGACCGTGCTGGCTCTCCGCAAGCGCGAGATCACGCCCTATGTCGATCGGCGCGCGCGGGAGGAGGTTTTGCGTGAGGCCGTCGAAGGCAAGAGCGCGGAGCGGCCTTGGGAAAAACAAATTCAATCACGCCAGGAGGCGATCCGTCGGCGCTATCTGGATTACGCCTCGGAACTCGAGCGCAGGGGGGAGACGACCGATCAAGCGCTCGCGCGCCAGATGCGTGAATTCGTCCGCGACATGCCAACAATTGAAACAAGGCGGCATGCTCTGAGCCGCGAGCTCGCGGATTTCATCAAAAATCGCCAACGCCAAAGGGGTGCTGAGCGCAAAGAGGATTCTGGAGGGCACGATAAGACGCGTGATGGCGATCGAGAAAAATAAGCTGCTGCTTGCCGGCAGGGAGCTGGATCGGTAGAACGGCCTCGAATCGAGGCCGTCTCACTGGTTGATACGGTGTAGCTTGACGCCTGTATCATTCTATGATACAGGCCGTTCGTGATCAGGAGCTTCCGGAACAAGACGACTGAAGCCCTCTTCAACGGCGAGAGTCCGAAAGGCTTTCCGGCCGACTCGGTCAAGGCGGCGCGCCGGAAACTGCGCTACCTCAACGCCGCGAGCGATCTCGGAGACTTGAGGGCGCCGCCGGGCAACCGGCTTGAAGCGCTTGGGGGCGATCGGAAAGGGCAACACTCGATCCGCATCAACGACCAATTCCGGCTATGCTTTGTTTGGACGGCCGAAGGCCCGGCGGAGGTCGAGATCGTGGACTACCACTAGAAGAGAACGAGACGGTGACCAAGAAGCTCAAGCCAATGCATCCCGGTGAGGTTTTGCGGGAAGAGTTCCTCATTCCGCTCGAAATGTCGGCGGGCGCTCTTGCTAAGGTATGCGGCTTGCCGCGTACGCGAATTGAGCGGATCGCCAACGAGCAGACCGGCATTACGGCGGACACTGCGCTGAGGCTTGCCAAGGCGCTCGATACGACGGCGCAGCTTTGGCTCAATCTGCAGACCGATTATGATGTGCAAGTCGCGGTGCGCAGTCTCGGCAAGACTCTCGATCGGATCGAGACCGTAAACGGGCCGAAGGCGGCCTAACTAACCGGCTCCGCGAATCTACCTCTTGAGACCGTTGGCTTAATCGAGGGCCGTCACTCCTCAAGTCCCGCCCTCAAGCGCGACGAGGGTATGGTAGCGGTGTCGAGTTCCGCAACGCATTGCTGAGGGCAAGGCGCTCTCATTCGACTTGGAAATCGCTGCCTGCCCCTGTTCTGCCACTTCCCGGCTATCGAGGACGCCGCCTGTCAGATGGGTTGCGTCCTTCGCTAAGTCACGGTGCCGCCTGTCTCAAATCGCCTGTTGGGCTGGTTAAACGCATGGCGGGCCAGCCAGCCGTCGGTCAGGGTAGCTCGCCGCTTTCTCCGATGCTTCCGACGTCACTGCCATCAGGTTTCGCGGCGTTCACGCCAGGGATGTAGCCCAACTGCTCATCCAAGGCGACGAGAGCCCGGAAAGCCGAATCGAGCGTCGCGGTGGCTTCGCTCAGGGCGGTGCGGATTTCACCCAGCCTGGAAACGGCTTCCTGGTCCGCTGCGCTGACCTCGGGTTTCACGCGCGCAGCCACGCCCTTGGACTTCGCGATTTCCAAGCGATTGAGCCGCTTGTAGACTTCCTGGCGTGCGGCCGCCTCCTCCTGTTCCAGCGCTTCGGCCCTGGCATATGCGTCGCGGTAGCGCTCCAGCGCCTCGATGGCTTTTTTCTCGAGATCAGCCTTCTCGCCCATGCTCTCATCCCAGGCTAATGGTTCGATGATTAGAGTAGTTCGGCTGAAGAAACTTTTAACGGCTTCGAACCGCCCATCCGTTTAAGCCAAATATCCCAAAATGGGATAATTCCAAATCCGGATTATCGGACGGGCTCGCCTTCTTCAAGCCGCGGCCGCATCGATGTCCAAAACGCTTCGATCGCCTCGCCACCGCCAGCTCTTGGCTTTGCTGGTTCAGGCGCGACAGGGGCGCGGGCTAACCCAGGCGCAGGTTGCGGCGAAACTGCGAAAACCGCAATCCTTCATCGCGAAAGTGGAAGGCGGGGAGCGGCGGCTCGACGTCATCGAATTCATCGATCTTGCTTCCGCCTTGCGGGTCCGCCCGGCCGAGCTGATCGAACGCTTGCAGCCGACGCGCGGGGCGAAGCGCGTTTCTCTAAAATCGAAGGAATAAGAAATCGGGCGTGGCGCGTATCAGCGTTCTCGCTGACGTGTCCTTTCGCGGATTTCTTCAGGGTTCCGCCGAACCTCGCTCCTGTCAGTTCGCGACCTGTCGTCTTCCGATACTCGCTCCTTGATGATCGCCCGTTCAAAGGAGCGCCCCTGTTCGAGGTGCTGAGTGATGCGCTCTCTCGCCGCATCAAGTATTTTTTTGCGCGCTTGCGGATCGCGAGGGAAGGCGCGTTCGAGAGCTTTTTCGATGATCGCGAGCTGCGATTGCGCGCCGACGAGGTCTGCGTCTCCCGCCGCCGCCTTACGATCTGCGGCGCGGAATTTTTCCGCCCGCGATCGCCAACGGCCCTGCGCAACCGGCCGCCGATCGGCGCTCAGCTTGCCAAGTGAGGCGTCGATCGCTGTGACGTTGTTCCGGGTTCGGCCGGCGCCGTTCCGGCGCGTCTCGAATCGATCTTCGGGCTTCGCTTTGCTCAACTTCGAATGGTTCCACAATTCCGGCGGGCGCCGATTTGCGCGCTCCCGCGTCTCGCGCCTGCTTGCCAACGCCCCCCGGTCGATGTCAGTCGGCTCATAGCCCGCAACGTCCATTCCACGCGCGCTTGCCTCTAACCAGGCCTCGCGCCGGAATTCCGCCGAGCCGCGAAGGTGGATACCCCGCCAGTTTCGGTGTTCCGCGACCGCGATCATGTCATGGACCACTTGCGCGGAGGCGAGCCGCGTCGTGAGCCGGTCTTCCGTGGCCTTGAAGGCGAGATATTCGCCGCGCTCGTCGGCATAGACGCGCGCTTTTAGGGCCACTCTTTCTTTCGCCTGCTGGTCGGCGACCACGTAATATTTGCGGCGGACGCGATCCGGGAAACCATCATCGTGTTCCGCCGTCGTCGCTGACGTTTCGGGAGGCGGCGCGTCATTAACGGCCTCAAGGACAGGATCACGCTTTTCAGAGTGGCGCGCCGAGCGCGACTCCTTGCTCTTGCGATCGTCGCCAGCCTCAGTGACGCGCTCGATTGTAAAGTCGCCTTGTGCGTCAGCCGCGTCGCTCATGTCGCTCCCCTCTCGACGCGCGGCCCGACCGTCGCGCCGGCTCGATCGCCTGGGCGTCGATATAGTTCAGGGTCCAGGCCTTCATTTCCTCCTCAGATAGCCCTTCGAGATCGACGTCGACGTCCCCGAAATCGAAAGTGGCGTCCGAGGGAATGGTCGACGGATCGGCGATTTCTTCATCGCTCAGCGGCCGCGTCTGGAAGACCGCGCGTAGCTCCGCGACTTCAGAGCGAAGTTCCTTGATTTCGGCGGCGAGCAGGGCCGTAGAGCGGCCCTTCGGCAGTTCGAGCGCCGGCGCCGGCAGCACGCGTTCGAGAAACGCCTTGTCCTTGTAATAGACGATCTTGTCGGCGATGACCGGCGGAACGCCGGCCATCAACAGGATCGCCTTGGATTTCGGCAGCAGCTTCAATTCCTGGGGCAGCATTAAAGCGCGGCGCTGCTCGGAAACAGTTTCGCTCGTCGCCCGCCTCGCCAATCCCCTTGGTCCGCTCCGACTCGAGACCTTCACGGTGTCATAGCCGATGCGCTCCGAGAGTTCGTTCGCGACATCCTGTTCCTTTGGCGCGAACACCACTTCGACAGCGTGGTTCGTGATAATGTTCTTGGCGAGATCCGGCCCGTAGATTGCGCGCAGTTGCGCCGGGCTCTGGATAACTGTGAGCAGACGCACGTTGAAGCCAGCGAGAAAGGCCACGGATTTTGCGAGCACATTGACGTTGCCAAGCGCGGCGAACTCGTCCAACAGCAACAACAGTTTGCGACTGAGCTTTTGGTTCTGCTCCGGCAATTCGCGGGTGTGGAGATCGATCGCCTGCTGGAAGAAAAGATTGAGGAGCGGGCTCAAGCGGTCGAGATTATCGGGCGTTACCCCGAGATAGATCGATATCGACCGCTGTCGCAAAAGCCGTAGGTCGAAGTCGTTCTCCGCCGTCGCCGCGTCGATGCGGGGATTGAGCCAGAGGCCCAAACGCGCCGTCACCGTCTTGCGCACCGAGTTCAAGGTGTTTTCGGAAGCGGCCAAAAAATCGTTGAGCGCGGTCACGCAATGGGGCGAGAGAGGCGACGGTCCCGATTTCCTCGCCGCGATGATCTTGTCGAGATGCTTCTTGAGATCATGGGTCGAGGACAGCTGGCGCAGGATTTCGCCGATAGTGAAGGGCAGGCCGGGCGTTTCGGCGACATAGCCGCCGATCGCTACGAAAGCTGAGCGGGCGGCCTCGAACCAGAAGGGATCGCCACGCGTCTCGGAGGGGAACAGCATGACGGCGATGCGTTGCAGATCATCATAGAGATCCGCCGGCTCGCTGCGCACATAAGAGAGAGGATTGTAACGGGCGGTGCGGCCGCTCTCGTCGAGGGGATCAAAGAGATGGACTTCCTGCCCGTGCGCGGCGCGAAAGCCCGCCGATTTATCCCAGTTCTCCTTTTTTACGTCGAGGACAACGACCGAATCCGACCAGTTTAGAAGATTGGGAATGACGTAACCGACGCCCTTGCCGGTGCGGGTCGGGGCGTAGACGAGAACATGCTCCGAGCCCCCGAAGCAGAGGAGAGAGCCGTCCTTGCGTCCGAGCAGCAGGCCTTGCCGCGCACGCAAGCCCGCCAGGACGATGTCGCGCGCGCTGGCGAAGCGCGCCTTGCCATGCAAGGGGAGGGGACGAGGCCGGAAAATTGCGCCGAGCGCGCCGAAGGAGACGACGAGGCCGGCGAGAGTCGAAAGCGTCAGCCAGCGATCGAGGCGTTTGTCGGCGCCATAATGCGCCCAGCTGCTGACGATTTCTATAAGATGGAAACCGCCGTCGTGGACGTGAAGGCCGAGCAGCAGCGCGTTCGAGGCGACGAAGAGAAAGAGCGCCGAAGCACCGGCGACAAGCGCCGCAAAGAACGCCGCCCTAACGGGCGTGCTCGCGTTTGCGAAGGGGGTCATAGTAGATTTCCGTGATGCGGTAACGGCCGTCGCGCTTTTGCATTTGCACGACAACGTCAACGAGCAGCAAAAGCAGCGAGCGAATGTCGTCGCGATGGAGGTCGCGCCCTTCCGCGCTCTCTTTCACGAGGAGGGTCAGTTGCTCGAAGGCGAGACGGGCGCTGTCCGCGTGCACCGTGGTGATCGATCCCGGATGCCCCGAATTCACGTTGCGCAGATAGAAGAAGGCCGTGCCGTCGCGCAACTCCTGCAACAGAATGCGATCTGGGCGCATCCGTAAGCAAGATTCCAAGAGTTCGCGCGGTCCGACCTTGGCGAGGCCCTGCCCATCTTTGGAGTAGAGCAGCCGCACGCAATTCTGATGCGGGATGACGAGCTCGGCCGCGTCTTCGATGGCGATGAGCCGTTCGTCCTCTGGGATCGCCGCGATCAGCGCCTTTGAGAGCGTCGTCTTGCCGGAGCCCGTCGCCCCCGAGATGAGGATGTTGCGGCGGGTCAGCACCGCGAGCTCCAGGAACTCGCGCCATTTGCCCGCTTCCTTCAAGGCGAGTAAACGACGCTCGTCGGCGGAGAGCTCCTCGCTCGCCGCGCGCACATCGTCGAAGAGCTTCGCCTCTTCGAGGTTATGAAGAGTCATCGTCAGGGCAGCGGGCTTGCGGATCGTCAGGCTTACCGTGCCGGCAAAGACGGCAGGCGGGACGACGATCTGGCAGCGCTCGTCACCAATGAGGGTGGTGGAGACGATCGGGCGCTCGGCGCTGACATCCTGTTTGGTGAAGCCGGCCGCGGCGGTCGCGAGATGCAGAAGGTGCTCTTGCGTCAGCGCCGACGCCTCGCGCCGCGCCCAGCCGCTAGGACCTTCGACGAAGACTTCGCCGGGGCGATTGACGACGATCTCTGTCAGGCGCTCGTCTGAAAGATAGGACGCCAAGGGTTCGAGATAGCGCTCGAGGACAAGGCGCGCGCCGCCGCCATCGCCGGTTCCGGCGGATCTCACGGCTTGGTCACCATGACATGGTCCGCGATGGGCTCCGGAGGAGGATCGAATATCGGAGCACGCGTTTCGATGCGACGAAGCCGATAGACGGAGGAGAAATCGAGGTCGCGCGCGACGAACACATTGACGAGTTCGCCTTGGTTCTTGTTCAGCGTCGGCGGAATGTCGATCGAGTGCTGGACGGCGACGGCCGCGGCGGTATTGGCGGCGCCGGGCGCGTTGACGATCTGAATGTCGCTCGTTTGTAGCTGCTGGCGACCGACTGCGGCGGCGTCGCCGACGATCGACAACAAGAGCGCGCCGCCGAAACGCTGCCAGAAATGCGTATCGATCTCGCCATCGAATCCGGCGCGGCCGAGCGCATCGGTTCCGGGCGAGGCGAGCGCGACGATCACGCCCGTAGGTGTTTTTGCCCGCGTCCACAGCACGAACAGGCGGTGCGAGCCGCGCCGGACATTGGCGCGATATTCGCCGACGATCTGCGTGCCCTTTTCCATCAATACGACATTGCCCGAATCCGACATCACGTCGCGGGGGACGACACAGGAGACGAAGCCCGGAACGTCCGACGACATGGCGGTTTCAAGAACGCAAGGAACGGCGGTCCCCTGCGCGACGAGAAGATTGCGGTTGGGGAGCCGTGAAGCGCGCACGCCCTCGAGCGGGGTCGGCTGCAATTTGTCCAAAAGCTCGTTTTGCGGCGGCGGCTCCCCGATTCCGTTAGGGTAGGACCCCAACTCGTTTGTAAGCGGATTGTGAGTAGCCCGCGCCTGGAGCGGCCGGTTGTAGGCCAGCACCGGCGCGCGCCGCGCGCTCTCCATCAACTGATCGGTCGGCGAGGGCGTCAGCGCCGCAGGGGCGGGGCGCGGAATGGCGCCCGTGACGTCCGGTCCCTTAGGCGTCGGCGGCTCCCGCGCCGGTTCGAATGCCGCCGCCTGACGGATCAGGAGTTTGTTGGGCGCGGGATCATTTGCTTTCCTTTCGCCCTTCCATGTTCCCCAGATGATCAGCGCCGCGAAGGCGGTCAGCGCCACGGCCCCGAAGCCGCGCTGGAGCGTCGCGCGCTGGCTAGCTTCATTCGAGCCCGCTACCGGAGTAATGCCGCGTTCACCGGGGAGGGCGTCGGTCTGAGCTTCAGTCATTTCTCACCTTTCATCGCCGTCTGGTCGGGGCTTTCGGCAGCCGAGCGACATTGGGACTCATCGTATTTGTGTCGGGGTTGACCCCGACCGGATCGAAGGCTTCGTTGTAAATACAGAGAACGTCGCCGCCTTTGCGCAGCCGAAACTCCAGTGCTGTCGCATGGACGGTGACGAGTTCACCGCGCACGTCCTTTGGCGCAAGCGTCTCGGAGCCGTCCGAGGCGATGAGGTAAATCGCTGGCACTTCGCGATTTCCCGCAAAGCGGAAGGTCGTCTCCTTTCCGTCGTCGAATACGGCTTGGGGCTCGAGGTCGATTGATCCTTGCGCCGAGAAGCGCCAGTTGCGCGCGCCAGAAGCACGAGAGAAAGCGAAAGCGTCTTCGATCAGAGCCCCTTCGCGCCCGGCTCCCCGTGCCGCCGCCTCTATACGGCGGCGCTCGATCTCGTCGCCGGGATAGACGAAGCCCACGACGAAATAGCCTTCGGCAAGCGAGCTTTCCGCGATCGACAGCTCGAATTGGTAGGAGCGCTTGCGGCCGTTGGCCCGCGTGGTCACGACCTGCAGATTGGTCGGCGAATGCTTCTCACGCGGTTTGAGGAATAGGATCGATCCAGCGGGCGCGACCTCCCACGCGACGGAGTCGCCGATCGCCACATGCGCGATCTCTTCTTCGTCGGCGAAAACAATCTGCGTCGAGGCGCGAATGACGCCGTTGATCTTGACGACATTGGCCGGGTCATAGGTCACCATCCTCACGCGCGCGTCGCGGGAGCCGGGGGAAGGCTGCTGCAGCGCGATCGCCGGCGCGCTCAGCAATCCGGCGCAGGCGAGCGTCAGTAGGATGAGGAGGAGATTGCGGATCATGGCAGGGCCTCCGGATCGGCGCGGTATTCGGAAACGAGAAAGCCGAGCGGGTTGATGAGGCGGTCGCTCGAGGAGATCGGCGCATTGACATAGGAAAAGGTGAGCGTCGCGATCCAATGGGTGATGCGCGTCTCCTCGCCCTTGCGGCTCTCGGCGAGATAGCGGACCGAAGCGACGTTATCGCTCAAAAGCGAGATCGCCTTAATGCGCACATTGGCGACGCCGAAGCGGCCATGCAGAACCTGCGGGCTCTCGGGGTTGGAGCCGCGATACCAGGCGGCGAAACGCGCCTGTTCGGCGGGGGCGGAGAGCAGGGAGATCGTGCGGAAATTCGTCTCCGCCTCCGCGGCGCTGTAGCCCTCGCGGGCGCGCACATAACGCGCCAGGAAATACTTGGTGACGGCTTCGTCGTAGCGCGCCGGCGTTTGTTTCAGCGCGGCGACGGTCTCGACGATCCCCGTCGAATTGTCGACGCGGATCACGAAGGGTTCGACCGTCTTCAAGGGGGCGAGCGCCGCCACCGCGCCCACGGAGACGACCGCCAAGCCGCAGGCGCTCGCCGCGATAACCCAAGCGATCCGCTTCGAGCGCTGCGCCGAGAGCAACAGGTCCTGCTCCCAGCGGCGCGCATTCTTGAAATAGGCTTGCAGTTCGTCGGGGCGAACCATCGTCAGCTCTCCTTGCCGCATGAGCGATAAGAGGCGAAGTCGTTGAGGCGGCTCGCGTTCGGCTTGTCGTTCGCGATGGAAGGCGCCGGGGCCGCGCTATTCAGCGCACTTGGGGCATTCGATCGGCCGGTCTTGGCCGTGCGGATCGGCGATGAGGGAACCGAGCCAAGAGCCTGCGGCGCGCCCTCCCAATCCCACAGGGAGCGATTGAGGGGACGACGCGCGAGGCCATCGCAAGTTGGCGGCGCGCTGGAAAAAGTCGCACAGCCGCCGAACGGCCACGCCACCACACACATAATGAGTAATCGCCGCATTCTCGTTAATCCCATGTCGTCCGGCGCGGCCGCCGCCGGCCCGTCCTTCGTTGGCTCGGTTTGTTTCGATCAGGCCCGTTGAATGCTGCCGCCTTGCCTGCGGCCATTCATCGCCGCGAGGCTGCGGTTCGCCGACCAGCGCGCCCCGGCATAGGCCCCGGCCGCGGCGGCCGCCGCATTGGCGACGAGCGTTCGCGTCACCAGCCGACTCGCGAGCGAAGCGCCGCCGCCGGCGAGCCCGCCGGCGATCGACGGCAGTTGCAGCGCGATGTGGCCGGAGAGGCCGAGCAGGGCGCTGATGGCGACCGCGCCGACCAGCGCCTCGCCGAGCGTTGCGGCGTTATTTGAGAATTTGTCGATGAAACCGCCGACGGCCGAGAGCATCAGTCCGACGAGAGCGACGACGAGCACCAGCAGGATCAGGAAATTGGCGAGCTGGCGCAGCCAGCTTTCCGCGAATGGGCGCGTGGCGTCGAAGAGAGCGAGCGCAATGAAGAGGGGGCCGAGCGCGATGACGATCGCGAGACCGATCTTGGCGTAGAGCAGTACGGCGAATTGCAGAAACGAGCCGATCGCGACGAAGACCAGGAGAATGGCGGCGATCAGCGCCGGCGCGATATTGGTCAAGCCCGCCTGGTCGTAAATTTTGTTGGCGACGTCGATGCCCTTCGAGAGCAACTGATCGAACGGCGCGCCGGAATTGACGTTGAGCCCGGAGCCCGCGATGGCGTTGCCGATTTCCTTGGGAAGAGTATCGAAGAAGAGTCCCGTGACATATTGCTGGAAGGCCGAGGAGTTGGTCGCGAGCAAGACGACGACGACGATGCGCATCGCTCGCCACGCGAAATCCAGGATCGGTTCGGCGATCGCGCCGCGCATCACGGCAAAGCCATAGAGGATCACATAGAGCATGACCGCGACGCGCAACGGGCCGTTGACGTAAGCGGCGAGATTGCCGGCCGACGTCGACACGAAATTCGTGAGCGGCTGCTCGAACTCGTGCAGGAAGTTGTCGAAGACGTTCACGGCCATGCGGGCGAATCCTATTTCAAAGCGTCTTTCATCTCTTTCACGGTGACCTTGTCGCGCGCGGCGCTCGCATTGACGCAGTCGGGCGTCTTGCCGAGCGCGCCGGGATTGTCTAGACAGGCTTTGAGCGTCGCCTGCAGCTCGTCGCGATGTTCGATGAACCACGAGACCGTTTTTGCCAGCGGCGGCGATTGTTGTTTGGACATGGCAGGCGAGGGCGCGTCTTCGACGCGTTTATTGGCATCGCGGCAGCCACCGAGCCCGGCACCGATGAGCGTTGCGAGGAGAAGGAGAGTAAACCGGTTCATTTCAGCGCCGCCTTCATTTCGTCGACGATCTGTCGCTGTTTTTCCCGCTCGCGTTGCGCATCCATATCGCCGCGCGCCTGCTGGATCATGGCTAGGCCCTGCATGCGTAGCACATCATTCTGCAGCAGCGCCTGCTCGGCTTGGAGGCGCGCCGAGAGGTCGAGCACTTCTTTCGCATCGGTCGCCGAACTGATGCGCCTGCGCAGCTCTTCGAGGGCGTCGATCCTTTGCGAGGCTGTGTCATAAACAGCTTGGCCGAGCGAATGCTTGGCGCCGGTCTCGCGAGCAATGCGGTCGAGCTCGCTCTGATAGTATGAGTTCGCGCCATTGCCGGCGTAGGCCCGGTTTTGTGAGAGATATGAATCGATTGTGCTCGCGAAACTGCCGCTTCCTTGCCCCGCGACGAGCTTCTCGATCTCCGAGAATTGTTGCGGCAGAACTTTGCGAAACTGCGAGGTGTTGAGCAGCGCCCCGATGTCGTTGGCGTTCGTGAGCTTATTGACGCTGTCATAGAGGCGCTTGGCTTCGCTCAACTGATCGCGCGCGACCTGGAGCTGTGAAGTCAGTGTGTCGACCTGTTTCTTCATTTCGATCAGCTGGTCGAGCTGGCGCGCAAACACGCTCGGGTCGAACACAACCTGGGCGGCGGCGGGCGAGGAGGAGAGCAGGGCGGCGATCGCGATCGCGCCGACTCCTTGATGGGTAAACTTCATCGGGTCTTCTTTCGCTCAGCGTGGAAGATCGGCAGCCAGCGAGCCGGGTCATCGCCGACCTCTCCGCGGACGCGGTCGAGGAGTTCGACGGTTTCGGTGCGGCCAGAGAGCACGGGTAGTTCATCGTCGAAGCCGATCAAATCGAGCTTCGCCACCACAGAATTGTGTCCCTGCTTGACGAGGAAGCGCCGGCTCTCGGGGGCGAGCTCTTCTCTGACCAGACGAAACTCGGCATCGGTGAGATGGAAGCCGTCGACATAGTCGGCTCTCGTGCCGCGCGAATTCGGGAGAAAAATCTGCGTCGCGCATTGCTCGACGATGGTGTGGGCGATAGGCGAGGCGAGCGCGTCGCGCGGGGATTGGGTGCCGAACACCATCACGCCGTTCTGCTTGCGGATCGTTTTCAGCTTGTTGTTGGCGAGATCGCGAAAGGCGTCGTCTCCGAGCGCTTTCCAGAACTCGTCGATGTCGATAATGAGACGGCGGCCGTCGATGAGCTTCTCGACGCGATGAAAGAGATACATCATCAGCGGCGTCCGCACGCTCGTGTGATCGAGGAGTTCGGTCATGTCGAACCCGACGACACGGGAATCGAGGCCGATTTCGTCTGCATCGCCGTCGAGCACCCAGCCGAGCGGGCCGCCCTGCTGCCAACGCTCCAGCCTCGCGCCGACGCCTTCGGGGTCCTGCTGGCCCAGAAACGCCCGCAGGGCAGCGAGCGAGCGTTCCCGCGGTCGAAGCCGGGCGAGCGCCCGCAGCCCCGAATCGATCCGCTCTTCTTCGGCGACCGTCAGCGGCCGGCTTTCGGGCGTGACCAGCTTGCGAATCAGCTGGCCAAGAAAAGAGAGATTGGCCGGCGTCAGCTCCAAGGCTTTGAGCGGCGCGCAGCCCGTCGGAACGCCATCGCGCAGCGTCAGATACGTTCCGCCGGCGGCGCGCACAAAAATCTCAGCCCCGCGATCCTTGTCGAAGAAGACGTAAGAAGCCCCCAGCCGCTCGGCCTGCGACAGCAGAAAATTCTGAACAACGGTCTTGCCCGCCCCCGAGGGGCCGCAGATGAACGTGTTGCCGAGGTCACCGTGATGGAAAGAAAAATAATAGGGCGAGCCGGAGGCGGTCTCGAGCATGGCGACCGCTGGTCCCCAATGGTTTCCATCGGGCTTACCGGTCGGATAGGTGTGGAAAGGGGAGAACGCCGCGAAATTGCGAGAGGTGATGGCGCCGGAACGGGCGCGGTATTTGAAAAGGCCGGGGAGCTGCGCCCAATAGGCCGCCTCCAACCCTAAATCTTCGCGCGCCGTGACCGCGCCGGCGTCGGCGAGCGCCCGACGCGCCAGGCTCATATGATCCGCAAGCTGCCGCGGCGTCTCGGCGTAGACAAGCGTAGAGAGATGGTGATCGCCGAGCGCGAAGCGGTTCGATTCGAGATCGTCGAGAGCGTCGCTCAACTCCTCGATTTGCGAGGCCGCAGGATCACGCGCGGAGACCAGCTGGTTCTGCTTGCGCGTCAACACCGTCTTGGCGTCGGCTTTCGACAGGAAGGCGAAGGACTGCGTCAAGACGAGCTCGAACGGCAAGGAAAGGAGCCCATTCAACAGTCCCGGCCTGGTCGAGGCCGGATATTCCTTAATCCCGAACATGCCGGCGAAGCGCGAATCGCCGCTGCGACGGATTTCGAGGGCTTCGCGCCCGAAGATGACCCGGTTCGTGTAGAGCGCCGGCCCGATCGGCCCTTGCGGCAAGGGCGCCGGCAGCCATTCGCCGGAGGCGAGCGCGTGCAGGAACTCCATCGGCTCGGAAAAGATGAGCGCCTTACGCTCGATGAGCCCTAATGGGCGGGCGCCATAGCGCTCGAGCGCCGCCACGATGTCGCGCGCGGCGTCGCCGAGCCGCTTCAAGGCCTCAGTGTCGACTTCGGCTGCGACGCGTTTCGCGCGGCTGAGCCGTTTGAAGAAGTCGGCGGCGGCGTCGGTCGCAGCGCGTCCTGGATGCCAGACGAGCGTGAGGTAAAGATCATTGCGAAAGAGCCGTTCGCTGTGCAGCCGTTCGCGATAACGGGCGTCGAGCGCCGCGGCGAAGGGCGAACGGAATTGTCCTTCGGGGTAATCCATCGAGCGGCGGCGCACGAGATGCGTCCACAGCGCCAGCTGCTCGTCGGCGAGATTGCGCAGCGTCAGATTAAGCTTGGTGTGGAGATCGTTGAGATGGGCGGTGGCTGCGGTCTCGAACGAAACTCCGTCGAGGCGGATAACCGTGATCAATGCGCGCGTCGAGAGGCTGATAACCGTCTGGTTCACGTGCCGCACGAACGGCAGATAGACGTCCGGTTCGAGCTCGCGCGTTTTAATCACCGCCTTACGCATGGGCGAAGTCTTTCGCTCGATAGGGCTTCACGAGCCGCAGCGGCGTGCAGGATGAGCCGCCCCAGAACAAAGCATTGCGCATCCGCCCACGCGTCTCGAGCCAGGCGAGAAGAATGCGGAACATGTTGGGATCATGCCGGCAGATGATCCGATTGACGCCGTGGATCGGGAGCGCGACCAGCCCGTAAAGGATGCTCCCCGCGGCGAGGAAAAGGATGCAGGAGAAAATCATATTGAAGGCCATAGCCTCCATGGTGACCCCTGCGATCATCGCCGGGCGCGTGCAGGCGAGAAACAACATGTCCTCGGTCAGTCGCGGCGGCTCCATCATCAGCGACCGCCAGTCAGCGTCGACACCACTTCTGAGGCGCCGAAAACAATGGCGACGCCGAGCACAACGTAAGCAGCTTTGCGCAAATCGAGATGACCGAACATCCAGGCGACGCCGACGATGATCACGGCAAGAGTCGCCAAGAGTCGCGCGACATTGCCGGTTAGCAGGGTGACGATGTTCTGCAGCACGCCTTCAATGTTTGCTGATTGCGCCAACGCCGGCTCGACGAAACCGATGCTGATGATGAGGCCCATGCAGAGAAGTGCGGAGGATTTGCGAAGAGAAGACATCAGAGACTCCCGATAGACTCGCGACGGATGGGCCGCGTGTCGTTAGACCGAACGAAACCAGAGAGCGCGCATTCAGCGCTCATAGACAAAAAGCGAAGCGCCGCGGCCGGAGCGATATACGTCGAGGGTTGGATGCTGCTCGTTGGGCGACATGTTCGCCGAGGAACGTACCGCTGCGGATCCGCCTACGGGCGGGACCGCCTGTGGACGCGCCGCAATCTCGGGCGCCGCTAGCGATTCCTTTTCGACGAGGCTCGCGACGACAGACGCAGCGGCCATTTCGGGATCGCTCACCCTTGTGCGCGCTGCCTCAAGTCGCGCTTGGTACAGTGCGCGCAGGCCGGCGACATGCTTGCAAGCGTCGAAGCTTGCTGAGATCGTCAACCCAGCTTGTTTCCTTTCTTCGGGACCAAGTTGAGCGAGACCGATTCGCACGTTTTGTCCAACGACTGTCGCTTCGCTTGCCAGTTGAACGCCTTCCTCGACACTGGTCGCCTGAACGGGAATCGGCTTTCTTCCATCGATCGTGATCAAGAGTGGCTCGAAGGCGCTCGTTTGGCGCACGATCGCCGTCAGCTGCGTGATAGCCGCTCCCGGCGCGCAACGTTCAAGGAGAGCAACGAAAGCGGCAGGATCCATGTCAGGGAGTCCTCTTCAAAGCGTCAGTCGAGATTGGCGAGCCTTTGGCCTCTTCAACGACGAGTCACCATTTCGTGACTGCGCGATCTTTGAGGGCGGGCATCGCATGCGTTCGCCTGTGAGCGTGAAGATCGACAAGAGACGCGGGCGCGATCAGTTTCATTTCCGAATTGTCTCCAGCTGCGGGAGTTGAGGCTCGCGAGCAATGCAGCAGGAGGTCTCGGTATGGAACCTGCCACTTTAGACAGGGCGGCTGTGGGTAAAATTTGGGGCTCTGCCCAAAAGTCGCCCCATCAGGACAATAGACGCCAAGCATCTATCTCGCTCGTCTCTCGATGGCGAAAAATCTAACATTTGTATGCGGTTGGGCGCCGGATGAAAAAGGCTGAAACGGCATTCCATGAATTCATCGACGCCGTGTACATTGCAAACACGAGGGAGGAATTCCAACGCGTCGGAGAGCGCGCTGCGCATGCGCTGGGCTTTCGATGGTTCGCATATTACGAAGGAGGCGACGGCGACCCCACTGTCGTCACTTCCTATCCGAAGAGCTGGATGGATCGCTATTGCGAGGAGCAATATCAAAATATCGATCCTGTCCTTCGTCAGGCGCGTACTCTTGGCCCCGCATTTGTGTGGGATGCGAGCGACGCGGCAACGACGCGATCAATGAAAGAACGTCGTTTTATCGATGAAGCGCTGAGCTTCAACATCAGAACGGGAGTGACCGTTCCCATTGCTGCAGGCTACGGCCGTTTCGGCGCCTTCACATTTGCGGCCGATGATCGCAGTCCCGCGCTCGATCGCCTCACGGAGAACTCAAAAGATCTGCTGCAGATAATGGGGTTTGCCTACCATGCTCACGTAAAAGCCAGAATGTCGGATCAAGTGGGTCTCGATGAGGATAATGCCGTGCTGACATTCAGAGAACGGCAATGCCTCGGATGGGCGTCGTTGGGAAAGACGATGCAAGAAATGGCCACGATTTTGCGCGTTACGCCGCGCGTGGTGAAGTTTCATCTCGACAATGGCCGGCGAAAGCTCGGCGCATCGACGCTGCCTCATGCCGTCGCCCTCGCTCTTCGTCGGGAATTGCTGCCGTAGCGCGCATAACCATTCGGGAAATTGCACAGGCGACTGATCACGCCCGCCTATTTTTGATAAACCTATTCGTGACAGGTTTGAGGAATCGGCTTTCACTGGTGGTGGTCGGAAGCGGTGACTCATGCGCTTTCAGTTCACGCGCCGCCGACTTCTCGAACACAAAACCCGTGCGTCCGCTAAACGTCGCTCAGGCGTTAAGACGCGTACCGTCGCCTTTCATCTCGACAGCGCGCGCGCACCTTTATCGGGAAACATTGAATCGTCAACTGGGGGACTACGCTGCTCTGAGGAGCGGCCGGCGTTGGCTTGAACAGCAATGTAAGAGCGATTTGACGATTGGTAGTGGGTACGACAATTGCTCGCGCAGGATTCTCGCGCAGTACGGCGTACGGCGACTTGCAGCGTGTTAAATGGGCAATCGCGAGAGACGCAGAGCTTTTCGAGGGTCTTTCTCGTCCGCAGGCGACCACGGTCCAGCGCCGCCGGCGCTCCGGACCCGTCAGAATCTTGGCCTTTGGATGAAAACCGGTCATAGAAACGGCGTTACTCCTAACTCTATTTTTAGGGTGGACCGTGTCCGGCCGCTTAAGGGGCTACTTCAGACTCACATCCGATAAACGCTTCAAAAAAAAAACCGCTCGATGAGCACAGCGGATCGAGCGGGTTTCGTCGGTTGAGATCCGACTCGTTTAAGCTACGCGGATCAGCTCTGCTTAGCAGCGACCGGCGCCTTTGAAGGCGAGGCGGAGACTGGCGACTGTGCAGGCGACGCGACATTGATCGGCTTGAACGCTTCCTTGGCCAAGCTTGAATACAGCTCGCCAATCTTAGCGGCGTGAGCCAGCAAATCGTCATAGGTGGATTTGGCGAAGTCTGCCTGGAGCTGAATCGCTTCGTCGATCTTCTTCACACCGATCAGCTTCTCGAATAGCGCACGGCTTTTCTCGAAGGAATTCTTTGAATAATCCGTCGCTTCGGCCGCGATGGCCTCTAGACCCTGGGTTGACGCGGTAGTCGCCGTAGTAAACGCCTCGAACGGGTTCGTGCGGAATGACACAATGTCCGGGAAGACGGTCATAGTTTATCCCTTTTTTGGTCTAGGCGCGCGGGGCAATTCCCACGTGGCTCTAGAGCGGCTGGTTTTTATGTGCGCTGCACAAATAAGTCAATAAGCATATTGCGTTGCAGCGCAACCGTCTGCTGTCCGGAAGGGACGGCGCTCGTTGCAGACGCCGCACTCATTCGTTCGAATGATCCGAACCTATGCATTGATCATGTCTTGAACCCGTAAAAGGATTTTTAACGCTGAGCGGCGGGCTTGTGGTTCTCAATTCCCGTCGGCGCTGGCGCGGCGCCACGGTCGATGAAGATAGGCAATACTCCTACGCTATGTCGCTATGAAGCTTTGTCCATACCTTCGCCATTGCCCGCCTCGGTCGCTTCTGGCGAACGTCATGTCGCCCCCGTTAGTTCGTCCACCCAGAGTCGCCAGAACGTCTATAATTTTCGGTGAATCGGGAGGTCGCTAGCGATTTGCCGTAATAGAACGAACTATTCGATAAATTGAAATTGAGAGACATTCGCATTCGGATGAATATAGCGCCGTTGGCATATTGCGGGCAATTGAGTCTTGCCTTCACCACCCCGACCGCGTCGTCGAGCCGCTCGGGATCATGACGCCATGCTCCTGGCGCCGCCGGAAGCGCAAAAGGCGCGTCGCTCCGCGACCATGCCATTGGCTGCGCTATGTTGGGAGGTTGAGTTCGTCACAGATCGAGCAAATGTGCGAGGGAAGGAAAGCTCCATTCTTGAAGTGGGTTGGGCGACCTCTTGAAGGAACAAGAAAAGCAGCTTTGGATTGGCGAGGCAGCGAATGTGGTCTGAACTACGCGGACTGAAAGACGAGATCGATTTTGGCACCCCGCCACGAGATGGATCGCCCGTAACGCTTGATATCGACGACGTGACCGTCACGGTTCCCGCCGGCAG
>JALHNR010000026.1:0-1575 GCA_022843525.1 Methylocystis sp.
TGGACATGTCGGAGAAGCGCTTCGAGATCGCCTGCGCGATGGGAATCGAGCGCGCGGTGGCGAGCGAGCAATAGTCGAGACCGGGGCACGAAATGATGTCGGAGACGAGACCGGCGTTGGCCGTCGCAAGACCGGCTGCGTCGAGCATGGCCCACAGGGCGAAAAGATCGTCCTGCTTCACATGCGGCAAGATGATGTTCTGCTCATGGCTGACGCGCAGTTCGCCGAAGCCGAAGCGCTCGCTCGCCTCGGCGAGCACGCGCATCTGTTCGGACGTCGCGTCGCCCGGAACGCCGCCGATGGGCTTCAATGAAACGGTGACGATGGCGTAGCCGGGGATCTTGTGCGCGCCGACGTTGACGTCGACGAAATTGGCGAAAGCCGGCGTCTCCAGTTTCGCGGCGCGCAGCAAGGCGGACGTCGCCGGCAGCGACTCATAGGGCGGCGGCGCGAAGAAGGCGGCGATGCGCTCGAACTCCGCGGAGTCGTGCGCAAATGCCGAGCGGTCCATCGCCGCGAATTCGGCTTCGACCGCGGCGCGGATTTCGTCGATTCCCTTCTCGTGGACGAGAATTTTGACTCGCGCCTTATATTTGTTGTCGCGTCTGCCGAAGCGGTTGTAGACGCGCAGAATCGCCTCGAGAAAGGCGAGCAGATCCTCGCGCGGCACGAAGTCGCCGACGACCTTGCCGATAAAGGGCGAGCGGCCGAGTCCGCCGCCGACCACGACCTGATAGCCGATCTCGCCCGTATCGTTCTTGACGATGCGCAGGCCGATGTCATGCACCAGAATGGCGGCGCGATCATGCGCGGCGCCCGTCACCGCGATCTTGAACTTGCGCGGCAGGAACGAGAACTCCGAATGCAGGCTCGACCACTGGCGGAGAAACTCCGCCGTCGGCCGGGGATCTTCGATCTCATCCGGCGCCACGCCGGCGAAATGATCGGCCGTGACATTGCGAATGCAGTTGCCCGACGTCTGGATGGCGTGCATCTCGACTTCCGCCAGCGATTCCAGAATGTCCGGCGTATCGACGAGCTTGGGCCAATTATATTGGAGGTTCTGGCGCGTCGTGAAATGGCCGTAGCCCTTGTCCCACTTATCCGCGATATCGGCGAGCCGGCGCATCTGCCGCGCCGTCAGCGTGCCATAGGGAATGGCGACGCGCAGCATATAAGCGTGTAGCTGCAGATAAAGCCCGTTCATCAGCCGGAACGGGCGGAACTCCTCTTCCGTCAGCGCGCCGGAAAGCCGCCGACGCACCTGCTCACGAAATTCCGCGACGCGTTCGCTTACAAAAGCCGCGTCATATTCATCGTAGCGATAGGTGGTCATCGGCGCATTGGGCCGCTGCGCCACACGCAGATCGACCGCCGTCATAACGCGCCCTCGCCCGCTTGTTTGCCAAGATCAAGGCGAATGCTTGGTCCCTTCACGCGCATCTTCTCTCGATAATGTAACGGCGTCGGCGCGCCGTCGCTCCCGATCTCGACATCGGCGAGATAGACGTCGACCACGCGATTGGCAGAAACGTCGCGCTTGCCCAAGGATTCGAGCGCCGTTGCCTCGTCGGC
>JALHNR010000026.1:1585-19260 GCA_022843525.1 Methylocystis sp.
GGGCGATACGCGCGCGACGGTGGTCGCGCTCCCAGCCCGAGGGGCCGAGAAACACCACTTCGCCGTCCGTCAAATTCGACGCGATCAGGATCTGGGGATGTTTGAAGACGGGCATCACGTTTCCTGCGCCAGCTTTAGCCGAAGGCCGCTCATCTCATCGGACCAGATGATCTGGCAGGAGAGACGCGAATTTTCGTAAAGCATCGGCAATTCATCGAGCTTTTCGACTTCCTCTTCCCGCGGCGGCGGCACGCGGCGGGCCGATTCCGCGTCGAGAACGACGTGGCACTCCGCACATGCAAGAGCGCCGCCACAGGTGTTGTCCATGCCGACGCCATGGTCGCGCAAGATCTCCATCAGCCGCCAGCCTTCGACCGCTTCGAGCTCATGGACAACGCCGTCGCGATCCTCGACGTGCAGGGTCGGCAGACTCTGCTGCGACGATTCGGCGGGCCGCCGCGCGACGATATTCTCGATATTGCTCATGCCTTGACGCGCCGACCTGGTCCGCGCCAGCCAGCAGCCACGGACGTTCTGTATTTCGAACGCATAAACCTCCAAACCGCACGAATGTCAATTCACGATCATATTGTGGTGCTTGTATTTAATCACATATTTTATGTGTTTTTTAAGCGCGTCACAATTGCAGCGCCATCCGCAGTTAGCTGAAACAGAGCATGACAAGCGCCAAAAACCATGTTTGTTGAGCGCTTGTCATTCATAAACAGCGGCGCCAGCGCGACATGCGATAGGAGCACCCATGGTCAAGAAGCCGGTCAAAATCACCAGGGAAGCGCCAGCGAAACGGGAGCCGGAAAGCCGGCCGCGAAAGGCCGAAGCTCCGGCTGCCGCCGCAAACGCCGCCGCTCGCCCGGCGGTCATCGTCGTTGGCGCGGACAAGGGCGGCGTCGGCAAAACCACGATCGCCAGAGCCATCCTCGACTTTCTTTCGCTCAATGACATCCATACGCGCGCGTTCGACACCGAGACGCCGCGCGGAACGCTTCATCGCTTCCACCCTGACGAGACGATGATCGTCGATCTGACCGAACCCTCGGACCAGATGAAGATCATCGACACGCTGAATACGTCGCAGGCCAAAGTCAGCGTCATCGACGTACGCGCCGGCGGGTTGAGCCCGGCGCTCGGCGCGCTCGACGAAATCGGCTTCTTCGATGCGGTGAAAGGCGGCGAATTCCGCTTCGTGCTGCTGCATGTGATCGGGCCCTCCATCGCTTCGCTGGAGGAGATCGCCGAAATCGCGCCCTATGTCGCGGACGCCAATTACTTCATGGTGAAGAATCACGTCAACGACACGACCTTCTTCGAGTGGGATCCAAAAACGCACGCGAAATATTTCGAGCACGTCGTCACCTCGGGCGAGATCACGATCCCCAAGCTCAGCGAACTCGCCTACGAGCAGGTCGAGTTATCCGGCACGCCCTTCTCGACATTCATCGGCAATCAGGACGCGCAGGGCCGCCCGGCGGAGCATTCCTTCGTGCTGCGCGGCTACGTCCGCACGTGGCTGGCGCGCGTCGCCGACGAGTTCGAACGGGTCGGCCTTCTCGATCTTGTTGGCGATAAGCGGCGATAGAGGTCGCGGCGGCGCGCATCGTCTCCGCGAAGACCACATGGCGCCTCGCACTCTTGCGTTCTTCGTTTGCTCCCCGCACTCGCGAACAGGCGTGACGACAGCTGCGCGTTTGCTGACCGACTATTATCTGTCGCGCAATGTCGGCGTGGAAGGCTTCGACACGGGTTTTCGGGAGCCGCTCTATGCATTGTTCTTTCCGGAAGCGACGCGCATCGTCGATATCAGCGAGATCAAGGGGCAGATTTCGCTCTTCGACCGCCTGCTGGTCGCCGACGAGACGCCAAAGATCGTCGACGTCTGGCATCGCTCCTATGAGCGCCTGTTCGCGACCATCGCCGAAATTGGCTTTCTCGAAGAAGCGCGGCGGCGCGGCGTTGAGCCGATCGTGCTCTTTCAAACGGACGTCACGGAGAGCGCGGCGAACAGCGCGCTCGTCCTTAAGACCACATGGCCGGATCTCATGATGAGCATCATCCACAATCGCGGCGCGTCGCCGCTCGGCCGCGACTCCTTGGCGATTCTTGCGCGCTATCCAGCGAGCGGCAAATTCGTGATCCCGCGCCTTGAGGCGCCGATCGCGCGCGCGCTCGACGACGTCGATCTGTCGCTGTCCCGCTTCACGAGAGAGCCGCCGCCGGAAATGTCCACCGTGGTTCGCGCGGCGCTCAAAGCATGGCTGTCGCCAATCTTCACCCAATTTCAGAGCTTCGAATTGCGGCTCGAGCTGCAGTCGAGCGAATGGCTTCGTTAAAGGACCGGCGCCATGGAATACCGCAAACTCGGCGACAGCGATCTCTCCGTTTCCGCCATCTGTCTCGGCTCAATGACGTGGGGACAGCAGAACAGCGAAGCCGAAGGCCATGCGCAACTCGACTATGCGTTCGGTTGCGGCGTCAATTTCATCGACACGGCGGAAATCTATTCCATTCCGCCGAGGCGAGAAACTCAAGGCTCCTCCGAGCGCATCATCGGAAATTGGCTCGCCGCACGTAAGAACCGCGACAAGGCGATCATCGCCACTAAGGTCGCCGGCCGCGGCGACGCCAACTGGCTGCGTCCCGGAGGCGCCGGAACGGTTCTCGACGCCAAGAACATCGACTCTGCGATCGAGGGATCGCTTAAGCGTCTGCAAACCGATTACATCGACCTCTACCAATTGCACTGGCCGGATCGCTCGCTGCCGCTGTGGGGCGCAGGCGGCACGGTCTATCGACGCCCGACGAAGCGCGACGAAACTCCCATCGAAGAGACGCTGGAAGCGCTAACGCGGCTCGTCAAAGCCGGCAAGGTTCGGCACATCGGCCTTTCCAATGAAACGCCGTGGGGGGTTGCGCGATTCCTGCGCGCCGCGGAACTCGGCGTTGGGCCCCGCGTCGTCTCGATTCAAAACGCCTACAACCTCATCAACCGCACCTTCGAAATCGGACTCGCTGAGTTCACCGAGCGCGAGCGCGTCGGATTGCTCGCCTATTCGCCGCTCGCGCAAGGTTATCTCACCGGAAAATATCAGGGCGGCGCGCGGCCGCCCGGCGCCCGCACGACGCTGTTCGAGCGCGCGCAGCGTTATGAAAAGCCGGGAGTCGAACAAGCGATCGCCGCCTATCTGACGCTCGCGCAAGATATCGGAGTCGATCCGGCGCAACTCGCCATCGCCTTCGTGACCTCCCGGCCCTTTGTGACATCGAATATCATTGGCGCGACGACGATGGCGCAGCTCAAAGCCGACCTCGCGTCAGTGGAGTTCAGAATCACGCCTGAAATCGAGCGGCGCATCGACGCGATCCACCATCTCCACAGCAACCCTGCGCCGTGATCGGAAACGCAACTCTTCGCGAGGAAACGCCGCAGGATCATTCCGCCATACACGGGCTGCTTGTTGCGGCTTTCGACCGATACGGCGAGGCCGGACTCGTCGAGGCGCTGCGCAGGGAAGGCGACCTGGTTTTTGGCGGCGTTGCGGATGTCGACGGGGTCATCGTCGGCTACGCCGCCCTGTCCAGGATGAACGCTCCCTTTGCGGCGCTCGGGCTCGGTCCGGTGGCGGTCGCAGCGACGCTTCGCCAAAAAGGCGTCGCCAGCGCGCTTTTGCGCTGGAGCTTCGCGCATGTGCAGAAAGACCAGTGGCGTGCGATTTTTGTATTGGGCGACGGCGCTTTTTACGATCGTTTCGGATTTCGACCGGAGCTTGCAGCCGGCTTCGGCACCCCATATGCGGGGCCGCATTTCATGGCGCTGGCGCTTAACGGCGCGCTTCCAGCCAACGAGGGACCGGTAGACTATGCGCCAGCCTTCGAACGACTCTGAATCGACGCTCAGGCGTGTCCAGCGTGTGTCGACAGCCGTTGTGGATCGACGCCGATCGAGCGCAGCGCACGCGCATATTTCGTCTCGAGGTCGCGATCGAACAGCAAAGCGGGATCGGTTGGACAATTCAGCCAGCCATTGCGCTGAATCTCTTCTTCGAGCTGACCCGGGTCCCAACCCGCGTAGCCGAGCGCCAGCAGCGCACGGTCCGGACCGCGCCCCGCCGCGATCGCGCGCAGAATGTCGATGGTCGCCGTGAGCGAAACGCCGTCGTCGATCGGCAAGGTGGAATTGTCGAGGAAGAAATCCGGCGTATGCAGCACGAAACCGCGGTCGGTCTGCACCGGCCCGCCCGACAGCACCTGGATGTCGTCGGCGCCGCTCGGCAGGCTGATGCGCTCCTGGGGCGCGATCACTTGCAGCTGAACGAGCAAATCGGGAAAATTACGCACACGCGCCGGCTGGTTGACGACGATGCCCATGGCCCCTTCTTCGGAATGGGCGCATAGATAGATCACCGAGCGCGCAAAGCGCTGATCCAACATGCTCGGCATCGCGATCAGCAACTGGCCATCGAGAAAGCGGCGTTCCTCGGGACGCCCGCTGCGGCGCTCGCTCACCCTCTCCGCGAAATCTTGCTTCTTACCGCTCGGCCTCATAGGGTCATGCTACGCCCGCCGCGTCCTCAGGACAAGCGGCGCAAATCACGTAACCGACTGCCTTGACTGGGGGACGGGGGCGCCGAAGGGTCACGATGCGCTCAAAATTCTTTCTCTTCGCGCCGCTAGCCGTCACGCTGGCGCAGAGCTTTCCGGCGGCGTCGCTCGCCGAGAACACAGCCTTCGCCTCTGCCGTCGTCAAGGGTGCGGCGTCGAGCGCCCGGCTTTTGTCCGCCGGCCCTCTGCAGGGCGGCGCTTACCGCGCCGCCGTCGAGATCGCGCTCGCGCCGGAAACCATCACCTATTGGCGCCAGCCCGGCGAGGCGGGCTCGGCCCCTGCGTTCGATTTCTCGAAATCGGTCAATGTCGCCAAAGTCGAACCGTCCTTCCCCGCGCCGAAACATATCGACGAGGCGGGAACCATCGTCGCCGGCTATGATGCGCGCGTCGTCCTGCCGTTGAAGGTGACGCCGCGCGATCCCAACGCGCCGGTGACGCTCAATCTCGTGCTCGACTACGCCTCCTGCGGCAAGATCTGCCTGCCAGCGCGCGCCGATCTGTCTCTTGAGCTGCCGCGCGACGGCGCTTCGCCTCATGCGGCGGCGATCGCCGAAGCCGAACGGCTGGTGCCAAGGAAACTCACCGCGGCCGAAGCCAAAAAGCGCTTTGCGGTTTCGCGGAATAACGCGGATGGGTCGTGGCGGCTGCGCTACCTTGGACCCGGCAAGGCCGAGGACGTCTTTGCCGAAGCGCCCGAGCCGTTCTTCATCGAAAGCACGCGCGCGGGAGAGGGATTCGAGCTTAAGCTTTTTTCCGGAAGCAAAACCGCCAAGGCCGCGGACGCGACATTAACGATCGTCACGGACGCCGGCGCTTTCGAGGCCCCGGCGCGGCTAGAGTAAGCGCGACCGCCTTCGCCCTACTCCACCTCAGCGTCGATCGGCGTCGCAGCTTCGTGGTCGAGCTTGGGCGTGCGCTTGAACGTCGATTTGCGTCCTCGCAGGGTCTGGAGGATCTTCGCGCCATTGGCGAAGGCGAGATAGATCATCAGCGGCGGAATCGACGCGACCGTTTTCACATAATCGGCGACGGTTCCGCGCTTGAGCGCCAGATAGGGCGGCAGCGTGATGCCGAGCGCCACCAGGACCGTCATGAGTCCGATGATCTCCAACATCCCGGCGAAGGGCGCGAGCGATCCGTGGAGAATCACGCCAAGGAAGAAGGCGATGAGTCCGATGGCGGCTGTGGGGAAGAAAATCTGATGGGCGATCAGCGAGATCGCCATCACGCGGCGCGTCAGGCTCCATGGCGAACGCCAGATCGGCAGGACGGTCTTTTGCGCGACCTGCACGAATCCGTTCGACCATCGCCTTTGCTGGCGGCGGAAATCGCGGATTCCCTCCGGCACCTGACCGGGAATCGGCGGCTCCGAGACAAACAGCCCATGCCATCCCTGGAGCGCCGCGCGCACGGTGAGGTCGAGATCCTCGCAGAGCGAATAGTCAGACCAGCCGCCGGCGTCCTCGACCGTCGCGCGTCGCCAAATTCCGCCGGTGCCGTTGAATTGAAAGAGCCAGCCGGCATGTGCGCGCGAGCGCTGTTCGACGAGATAATGGCCGTCCTGCACGAGGCCCTGGGCGCGCGTCAGCCAGTTTTTCTCGAAATTCTGGAACTCGCAGCGCGACTGCACGAAGCCGACGCGCTCGTCGGTCAGAAAAAGCGGGACCGTTCGCTTGAGCCAATTGGGCGGCGGACGAAAGTCGGCGTCGAGCATGGCGATGAAGGGCTCGTCGGTAAGCGTGAGGCCATGCGCGCAAGCGCCCGCCTTGAAGCCCGAGCGATCGGCGCGCCGCACATGGTCGATCACGGCGCCGCCGATGCGCAGCTCCGCCGCCACTGCGTCTGCCCGAGCGCTTGTCTCATCCGTCGAATCATCGAGAAGCTGGATTCGCAGCCTGTCCTTAGGCCAGTCGAGAAGCGCGACGCAGCGCAACGACTGCTCGGTGACGAGCGGCTCGTTAAAGACGGGAATTTGAAGCACGACCCGCGGCAGATCCGTGTCTGGAATGGCAGGCGACTCCGGATCGCGCACGCCGCGCAGCTGGTCGTAACAGAAGCGGCCGATGACGATCAGATAGCCGATTCCGATCGCCATCAGGATCGAAGCGCAGACCATCGCGACCGAGTCGACGAGGAATTGAAAAAGCCCCAGCAAACGGCCTATCCTTCTTCGTGCGGAACCGGCGAGGGCTTCGCCCCGGCGCGCGCATTCACGCTGTCCTTCGCCCAAACCACCTGGTCAGTGACCCAGGCGTTCAACCAGACCGCCAGCATCGTCGCCTCGCGAACCACAAACACCGCAGGCGCGGCCCACGATAACTGCCATCCTTTGGCCACGGAAAGCAATGTCTCAAGCGCAAACCACAGCAGAAGCGTCGCCGACGCGGCGGCAAGTGGCGCGATCCCGACGAGCGGCGCCGCGAGCGCCGAAGCGATAACTGCTGGAACTGCTTGGCATATTGGCTCGGCAAGGAAGGAGATGAGCTCATCGCTGCGGCGAACGACGCTCCAGCGCAATTGCCGCTGATAAACATCTTCAAACGCGCGCGCGCCGAGTTCCTGGCGCACCAGCCTGTGAGAAAAGACCGGCCGTTTGCCGATCCGCCGCATCGCCTTGGCCAAGGCGTTGTCTTCGCCGACCGTATGGGAAATCGCGTCAAAGCCTCCCGCGCGCAGGAAGTCCGAACGTCGAAACAACATGATCTTGCCGACGCCATGCCCCTGCCCCAGCGCCGAGGCGAGAAACAGCATGCGGGCATGCGGACCGTTAATGATCGCAGCCTCGACTTGCGCGGCGAAATTTTCGAGGCGCGCGCAATAGGGAATGGCGCAGACGAGCCCGACCTCTTCCGTCAGCTGCCTAACGTGCTCCGCCAGCGCGTCGGGCTCGAGCAGCACATTGGCGTCCTTCATCAGTATGACGTCGTGCGTCGCCTGCATGAACGGCGCATAAAGATTGTCGACCTTCGGACTGACCGCGAATTTCGCCGTCGAACGGAGAATGCGCGACGGCACAGTCGGGTGACGCGCGAGAATGGCGCGCATGCGCCGGACGGCAGGTCCATCGATATCGGTTGCAGAGACGGTCACGTCGAAATCGCCGTAGTGCTGCTTCAGCGCCGACTCTTGCGTGCGGTCGAACTGGTCCTCAAGCATCTTGACGGGAAGCACGACCGAGACCGGCGGCTGGTCGCGGCGCGTGGCGCGGCGCGCGGCGAGCCAGGGCTGCGCAATCGTCGCCGCGACAGAGACCACAAGCAAAACGACGGCGATCATCCAATAGGCGCCTGCGGCCCACGCGAGGACGATATAGGCCGTCACGAAATCTCCCGTTCCGGGGTCTCTGGCACTTCGGCGGGAAACTGGCGCATGACGCCGTCGACGAGCGCCGCCGGCAAGAGGGAGAAGAGGCGCATCGCCCAATACATGTAACGCGGAAAGGCGATGACGTTGCGACGGCGGTCCAGCCCGTTCTTGATGATGCGCGCGGCTTCTCCGTCGGAAAGGGCGCCGGGCTGCCAGGATTCGACGCCCGCCGACGCGGGCGTCTTTGGGAGAGCGCGCGCCGAAAAGGGCGTCTTCACGATGGTGCGCGCCGACATGGGCGTTTTCACATACCCGGGCACGATCAGCGCGACATGCACGCCATGGACTGCGAGCTGGGCGCGCAGGGAGTCGGCCCACATGTGCACGCACGCCTTCGCCGCACAATAAGCCGGCGAATGCGGGAGCGCGCGCACGCCGGCCATTGAGCCGACAATAGCGATTCTGCCGCTCTTACGGGCGCACATCGGCAGAATCGCCGGCTCGACCGTGTTGAAGACGCCCTCGACATTGATCTTGAGCATTGCTCGGACCGCCTCGGACGTTTCGAGAAGCTGGCCAGGCGAAAGGCCCGTCGCGACGCCGGCGTTGGCGACCAGAACGTCGATGGGGCGCTGCTGATGCGCAAAGCGAACGATGCGCGCCATGGCTTCGCGATCCCGCACGTCGGCGAGGTGAGTCTCCGCCTCCTCTGCGCCGGCTGCGAGACAGGCGCGCGCGGCGCTCTCGAGGCGCTCGGCGTCGCGCCCGAGCAAGACAAGGCTCGCGCCTTCTTGCGCATAGGCGAGCGCCAAGGCGCGGCCAATGCCGCTCGAGGCGCCGGTGATAAGAACCCGAACAGCGCTCTTAGTCATGTGCGCGCCCCGCCCCGCGGCGCAGCAGAAGTTTCATGTGGCCAGCCTCGGCCGCAGGGTCGCTTCGCCGACGATGCCGGGCGCCCGCGCCGCGCCATAGGCGACCAGACGGACGAAAATCTCGTTCTCGGTGGCGCGCAGCACACGGCCCGATAGCCTGACCGTCTCGCCGCGCAGGATCGGCTGCACGAACTTACCGGCGATCGAAGAGATGACGAGGTCGGCGCGCCAGGCCCTCAGCATCGGTTCAAACGCGGCTAGAAGCTTCATGCCATGCACCGGCGGCGCGGCCAGCCCGATCGCCGCCGCCACGGCGTCGTCGAGATGCAAGGGATTGGCGTCGCCCGAGACCTCGGCGTAGCGCGCAAGCGAAGGCGCGTCGAACGGGCCAATGACGGTCTCCGGCAGTTTGTCGCCGACCTTGATGGGATCGCTCATGACGCACTCCCAAATCCCGCGCGCGGCACGAGCCGCAATATGGTTTCGATTCGTGCGCAGGGCTCCCCTTCGGGCGTTGCGACTGTCCCGACCATCGTCAGACGCGGCGGCGTCTCCTCGCTGCTCATGGTGACGCTTAAATCGTAGCTCTCGCCGGCGACGAGGGGCGCGTCATAGGAGAAGCTCTGCGACTCATGCACGGGCACGACGTCGCGCTGCTCGCAAAGGTCGCGCACAACGGAAAAAAGCGAAGGCTCGGCAAGCCAGATCGCCGGATAGGCGAGCGGAACGCTCGCGCCGTCGCCGCCGGTTTCTTGCGCATAGGCCGCGGCGCGCGCCGGATCGACGCGCAGCCGGAAAGGCCCCAGCGCCAGCGGCGGCTCAGGCTGCATGACGCACGATCAACACGGCGTTGATCCCTCCGAAAGCGAAGGAGTTCGACATGGCGGCGTCAATCTTGTGCTTGCGCGCCGCATTCGGGACGACATCGAGCGGGCACCTGGGGTCCGGCTCCAGGAAATTGATGGTCGGCGGCGCGATCTGTTCGCGAAGCGCCTGTATGCTGATGGCGAGCTCCAAGCCGCCGCTGGCGCCGAGCGCGTGACCGTGAATAGGTTTCGTCGACGAGACCGGCACGACCCGTCCATAATCGCCGAACACGCGCAGAATCGCTTCGGCTTCGGTGATGTCGTTGGCGTGGGTCGCGGTGCCGTGCGCGTTGACGTAATGAATCTCCCGCGGAGCCATTCCGGCGTCTTCGAGCGCCAAAGCGATCGCGTTCGAGGCGCCTTCAAGATCCGGCCGCACGGGGTCCTTGGCGTCGCTCGTCGTGCCGTAGCCGGCTTGTTCGCATAGGGGCGCGTGGCCGCGCGCTCGCGCCGCCTCCTCCGTCTCCAGCACGAAAACCGCCGCGCCTTCGCCAAGCGACATGCCGTTGCGGCCCTTGGAAAAGGGGCGGCACAAATTCGGGCTCAGCACGCGAAGGCCTTCCCACGCGCGGATCGTCGCGTTGATGACGCAGGCCTCGGCGCCGCCGACGATGGCCTTGTCCACAAGGCCCTGGCGGATCATCTGCATGCCAAGTCCGATCGACTGCGTCGCCGAGGAGCAGGCGCTGCCGATAGAGAATGTCGGGCCGTGGCAGGAATAGCGCATCCCCAGGGTCGCGGGCGCCGCGCTCGGGATGAGCTTGGGAACGCTCAGCATCTCGGGCCGCGTGCCTTCGACATAATAGCGGTAGATGCCGTCCTCGATCGTCGTCATGCCGCCGATGCCGGAGCCGATGATGACGGCCGTTCTCGGCCCGGCGACGTCCTTGCGTCCGAAACCCGCCTGCGCCACCGCTTCGTCGGCGGCGACGATGCAGAACTGTGTAAAAGGATCGCAGAACGGAAGAACGTTGGCTTCGATATAGTCGGCGGGATTGAAGTCGGGCACCTGCGCCGCGATCTTGATGCGCCCGTCATAAGGGCGCTCCGTCTTGAGCGGACGTATCTGGGCGACGCCGTCGCGCGCCGCCTCCCAAAGCTTTTGCGCGCCGACCCCAGAGGCGCAGACCGCGCCCATGCCAGAAATAACGACGCGGCGCCCCTCGGCCCGCGCTCGCGAGAATGCCATCTACTGCTTCTCGCGCTCTTTCTGGATGTGGTCGGCGATCGCCTCGATCAGACTTTTGACGTCTTTGGCTTCCTGCAGCGACCCGTCCATGGGGATGTAAACGTTGAACTTCTCCTCGAGCGCCGTGAGAATCATAACGATATCGACGGATTTGAGGTCGAGGCTCTCGATCGACGCGTCGGGGGTGATCTTGCTTTTGTCGACCATGCCTTCCGACGCGATCACTTCGATGATCTCGTCGACGAGCTGATTCTTGTCCTGCGGATTATCAGTCACGAATCCCTCCGTTTCAGGCTCTTCGCCGCCGACGACAACCAGCGCTTGCGCGCGACGCATTGACGCGGCGGCGCCGATCCGACGCCTTAATTCGGGCGCGTGGCCAGAACCGCCCGCCTCTGGCTCTTCCGCTCCAGCGCCCCGTTCCCCGCCCTCGGGCGCAGTCGGCACTGGTTAAGGCGTTTAGTCCCGAAAATAAAGCCCGCCCCGCTCCCGGCCGATTTGCAGTGGCCCGGCGGAGCGCTTCATGCGAAAACGCCGCCCGAAACAACGGAGGGCGACAGCAAACATGACGGGACAGGAGACGGCGCTGGCGGGGGTCTTTCCGCAGGCCACTGACGCGCAGTGGCGCGTCCTTGTTGAGCGGGCGCTCAAAGGCGCGTCCTTCGAAACGCTCGTCTCCAAGAGCTACGACGGGCTTTCCATTGAGCCCATCTACACCCGCGCCGCGGGTTCGCCGGTCCCCGTTCTACGCAAAAACCCCGGCCGCTGGGCGATTCTCGCGCGCGTCGACGTGCCGAACGCTGACGCCGCCAACCGCTTGGCTTTGCAGGACCTCGACGGCGGCGCCGACGGACTGCATCTCGTCTTTGCCGGTTCGATCGGCGCCTACGGCGGCGGTCTCGTCGGCGACGATGATGACGCAATCGCTCACGCGCTCGCCAATGTTCGCCTCGACTACGGCATTCCGCTGACGCTCGACTCTTCGCCGCGCGCGCCCGGCGCCGCGCAGGCGCTCATGCGTTTCGTCGACCGCCAACATATTGAACCGTCGCTCACCCGCATTTCGATGGGCTTTGATCCGCTGGGCGCGCAGGCGCGGCACGGATTCGCTGCGGAGCCCTGGGCGCAAGCCTCCAAGAACTTCGCGCGGAACGTGAAGGCGGCCGCCGACGCCGGCTTCGTCTACGCGACCGCCGTCGCCGACGCCCGCGTCGTGCATGCGGCGGGCGGGACCGAGTCGCAGGAGCTCGCTTTCGCGCTTTCATCGGCGCTCGCCTATTTGCGGGCGCTGGCGGACGCCGGAGTCGACCTCGACGCCGCGCGCGGACTGATCGCGTTTCGATTCTGCGCCGACGCCGACGAATTGCTGGGCGTGGCGAAATTCCGCGCCGCGCGCCGTCTCTGGGCGCGCGTTGAAAACGCCTGCGGCCTTTCGCCCAAGCCAGTGCTGGTCTTCGCCGAGACGGCGTGGCGGATGATGTCGCGGCGCGACCCGTGGAACAATATTCTGCGCGGGACGCTCGCCGCGTTCTCGGCGGCGATCGGCGGCGCCGACGCCGTCTCTGTCCTCCCTTTCACCCAGGCGCTCGGCGCCCCCGACGACTTCGCGCGGCGGCTGGCGCGCGACACCCAGCTCGTGCTGCAGGACGAATCCCATATCGACGCCGTCGACGATCCGACGAGCGGCGCGGGCGGCTTCGAGGCGCTGACAGACGCGCTGTGCGCGCGAGCGTGGGGGCTTTTTCAGCAGATCGAGGCGGAAGGCGGCCTTCCCAAAGCGTTGGAGACGGGAGTCTTCCAGGCGGGAGTCGCCGAAGCCGCCACGTTGCGGGCGAAGAACGTCGCGCGCGCCAAGGATAAGCTCATCGGCGCGAACCAGTTTCCCGACATTCACGAAGGCGCGCTCGACGTTCTCGCGCCCTATGACGCTGCGGCTGAAGCCGTTGAGCCGCCAACCGGCGCGGTGATGAGCGCTCCGCTCGCGCCAAGCCGTCTCGCCGAGCCCTTCGAGCGGCTGCGTGACGAGTCGGATGTCCGCCGCGCCGAGATAGGCGATCGCCCGAAGATTTTCCTCGCAAATCTCGGCCCGGTCGCCGCATTCACCGCGCGGGCGAATTTCGCCAAGAATTTTTTCGAGGCTGGCGGCGTCGAAGCGGTTTTTGGACCCGAAACTGAATCCACGACCGAATTGGTCGACGCCTACCGGAAGTGTGGCGCCAAACTCGCTTGCCTCTGTTCGTCCGACAGGATCTACGGAGACTCGGCGGAAACAGCGGCGCTGGCGCTAAAGGGCGCAGGCGCTGGGCTTTATCTCGCCGGCCGGCCGGGCGACCTCGAGGAGCGTCTGCGCCATGCGGGCGTGACAGAGTTTATCTACGCAGGCTGCGACATGCACGGCGCGCTGCGACGCGCGCTTTCGGAGGCCAAATGAGAACTCTAGCGTTGGCGCTTGCGGTCTGCGTAGCGGCCCAGGGAGCGTCCGCCAAGCAGCCGCGGGGCCCAAAGGCGCAGCCGGACAACGAACGAGCCCTGTCCGGCCCGGTCGGCGATCCAAACGGCAGATGGAACATCGAAGCGACGACGACCGTCGGAGAGTGTCGCAGTCTCATTCCGCCGTCTTTCGACATCGTCGGCAATAAAATCGCGGCAGCGTCGGGGCCGGCTGCCTCATTTTGGGGCTATGTCGACGAGGACGGCACAATCGTGGCGCGATTCACCGGCGCCGGCGAGCGGGTCGTGCGCTTCCACGGAACGCTGCGCGGCGGCAGGGGCTCCGGCCCTTGGTCATCGTCCACCGACCTTTGCGGCGGAACCTGGCGCGCCTCGCGTAGCGCCGCGGCGGCGCAGTAGGGCCGCCTTTTACCGGGTGCGCTCCTCGAAGTAGCTGTCGTCGTCGCTCGGGAACAGCCCTTCGCCGCGCACCGGACGCGCCGCCTGCACCACCGTCGGCGCCGGCGAATCGGTCCCGGCGGCCCGCACGCCAAGCCCGTCGCGCTGGTAGATGTCGTCGCGGAACTGGGTGACGCCGTCCGGCGCCGCCCACGCCGTGATATAGACCCAGTAGACCGGCACGGCGGGCGTGATCTTGACGTCCACGCGTTCGCCAGAGGCGATGACCTGGTCAATATGGTCGCGGTCCCAGCCCGGCGTCTCCTTCAGCAGCCAGGCGACATAGTCGCGAACGTTCTGAAGCCGAATGCAGCCCGACGAGACGAAGCGGAAGTCGTCGCCGAAAACGCCTTTAGCGGGCGTGTCGTGCATGTAAACGCCGTAGGGATTGGCGATGTCGATGCGCACGACGCCAAGCGAGTTGAAGTCGCCGCCAATGTCCTGCCGGAAGCGGAAATTAAGCGCGTCGAGCGAGCGCCAGTTGATCTGATCGGGCTGCAGCTCCTGATTGTCCTTGCTGTAGACGCGGATGTGATTGGCGGTGAGATAGTTTGGATCCGCCTGCATCTTGGGGATCAAATCCTTGCGGATCACCGACGCCGGGACGGTCCAGAACGGATTGAAATTGACCTGGATCGCCTTGGTCTGCATCACCGGCGACTGGCGGTCGATCTTGCCGACGCCGGCCATGTGATGGGTGACGACCTCGCCGTTCTCGACTGTCTCGACCGACGCGGCCGGGATGTTGGCGGTGACGTAGCGGTTGCCTAGGTCGTGCGAAAAACTGCGCAGACGCACCAAATTGGTTTCGAGCTGCTTCAGCCGGGTCTCGGCCGGCACATTCATCGCCTGAATGGTCTGCTGATTGACGACGCCGGTCGAAATGATGCCGTGGCGCGCCTGGAACCGGCGCACCGCCGCTTCGACATAGGAGTCGAACACCGGGCTCGCGCCGGTTTCGGCGCCAATGTCGCCGGAGACGATCAGGCGGCGGCGTAACGCCGAGACCGCTGGACTGTTCGAGCCCAGCCGTAGCTGTTGGCCGCCCGGCACCTGCGGCCAGCCGCCATTGGCGGCGATTTCACGCAAACGCTCAATCGCCGCTTCCGTGGCGGCCACCGTATGAGTGGACAGGATGGGCGTGGTCGATCGCGACACGGTCAAGCGGGCGTCGGCGTCGTAGCGCTGCGCCCATTCAGCCTGTCCGTCCTGGTCCCAAGCGGCTGCGGCGGGCGTGAGAGCGACCGCGCCAAGGACGAGCGCGGCGCCGGCAAACTGGAAAATTGCGGATTCTCGCACAGATCGCTCCAATCGCATCGCCGGAGCATGCTCCGGCGGTCAAGCCGAAAGACGACGCCGCCTAGAGGACCGCGCCGGCTCTTTCGATCGAGTTGTGCATCTTCGGCGTTAACAAGGCGCGAATAGTCCGGCGATTTTGTGGCCTGCCGGCGCGCGGCGAACGGTCGCCGCCAAGCCTGGCTACGTTCCTGCCGGCTAGCCCACGCGGACCCATCCGCTCATGCCCAGGCGCTCTTGAGGCAGGAAGCGCGACTTATATTCCATCTTGCGCGAACCTTCGACCCAATAGCCAAGGTACACATGCGGCAGACCAAAGGCGCGGGCGCGCTCTGCATGGTCCAGAATCATAAAGGCCCCGAGCGACCTGTGCTCGAGTTCAGGCTCATAGAAAGAATAGACCATCGACAGCCCGTCCGAGAGCCTGTCGGTCAAGCAACAGGCGACCAGCGCGCCGATCTCGCCATCACCTTGGGCGAGACGATATTCGACGAGCCGCGTGTCGACGTGGCTGTCTTCGATCATCATCTGATAATCGATCATGCTCATGTCGGCCATGCCGCCGTCGGAATGGCGGGCGCTGACATAGCGGCGAAACAAGGCGTATTGCTCTTGCGTCGCCCGCGCCGGCCGTGTTTCCGCGACGAGTTCGGCGTTGCGCCGACGGACGCGACGCATGCCGCGCGACGGCGTGAACTCGTCGATCTTGACGCGCACCGAGACGCAGGCTCGGCACTGCTCGCAAGCGGGGCGGTAGGCGATGGTCTGCGAGCGACGGAAGCCGGATTGCGTCAGCGTGTCGTTGAGCGCCGGCGCGCGCAGCCCGATCAGATGCGTAAAGACCTTCCGCTCCTCGCGGCCCGGCAAATAGGGGCACGGCGCCGGAGAGGTCAGATAGAATTGCGGCGCGTCGCGCGGCTCTTTCGTCACGCTCTAAGATCCCAGATTCAAAACTAATCTAGAGCGCCCATGTGGCGTGCGCCAAGGGAGATTTGCGGCGTCGAAGTTGCGAATTTTAAGACGAGCGCCGCAAAACGATGACGTCCGCCAGCATGTCGTGCAGGCAGCGCTTGTCGCCCGTAAACAGCGAGATGAGCAGCAACGGCGGAAACAGCCAGGTGACATAAAACAGCACAGCATGGACGGCGGCCTGCAGAAACGGCACCGGGTCTCCATCCATGGTGCGCATCTCCAGGTCCATGAAGGCCATGCCAGGCGTCGCCATTCTCCGCCCCGACACCGTCAGACCATTGTAAAAAAAGGCGACGATCGGAAACAGCGGCGGCAGGATGAATGCGGACAATCCGGCGCTGAGAATGAAGAGAGCGACAAACAGCGCCGCCGACATGCCGGCGACAAGAATAAGATCGAGCGTGACGGCGATGATGCGGCGCGTCCGCACGCCCTCCAGCGCCTGTGGCGGAATGTAAGGCGCGGCGCGCGCTCCGATGGGGGCCATCGGGCGCTCACGACTGGAAAATGGATCCCGCTCGGTCATCAATTTACGGCCTTTCTGGTGGCCCGCCAAAGATCGGCGACCTTAAGGCCGGTTTCAAGTGCGCCGCTCGGGGTGCGGAATTCGGGGATTAGTGGCGCCGCCGCCTTGACGAGCGCCGCCGGTTTGTCGCAAGGCTCCCGCCCAGCCGGCGCGCGCCCCGCCCGCCCGGAGCAGCCTCGGGAATTGCACATGACCAGCAACGCCGTCGACGGCGGACATTTGCGCGCCTTCATCGAGCGGATCGAGAAGCTCGAAGAGGAAAAGCGTGCGATCAGCGACGACATCAAGGATGTCTACGCGGAAGCGAAAGGGACCGGGTTCGACCCCAAGGTGATGCGCAAGATCGTGTCGCTGCGCCGTTTGGATAAGCACAAGCGGGAGGAAGAGGAGGAAATCCTCGACCTCTATCTTTCCGCGCTCGGGATGGAATAGGCTCATCTAACGCAAAGCGGACTGGCGCTGGGGACGGCTCGCCTCATGCGCGGCAGCGGCGCAAATTTCGAGACCTCACATGGATTTTGGCGCGGATTTTGGCGCGCAAGATGACGTCGTGCGCTTTCTCGCCTCGCTCGACGGCGGCGCGGAGCGAATCGTCACGACTCACATTTCCGTCGTCGCGCTCTGCAGGACGCACGCCTATAAGCTGAAGAAAGCGGTGCGCTTCCCCTATCTCGACTTCTCGACGCCGAGCCGCCGATGGGAGATGTGCGCGCGCGAGGCGGCGCTGAACACAAGCTTCGCGCCCGAACTTTATCTCGGCGCGCATCGCGTGACCCGCGAAGCGGATGGGCGGCTGGCGCTCGACGGCGCGGGCGAGATGATCGACGCCGTGGTCGTCATGCGGCGCTTCGCCGACGAAGACCTCTTTGAACAGATTGCGCAGGACGGCCGCCTGACGCCCGCGATCGTGGAGGCCCTGGCGCATCGAATCGCGAAAACTCACGACAAAGCCGGGCCGAACGATGAAAGGGGCGGCGCGGCGGCGATGCGCCGGACGCTGGACGATATGGCGTTGAGCTTGCGCAACGCGGCGGCAGCAAGCGCGGAGCAAATCGATGCGCTTGTCGCGCGCCTCAACGGCGCCCTCGACGCGCAAAGCGCTCTTCTCAATACGCGCAAGACGCAGGGCAAGGTGCGCC